>JAZUOJ010000001.1:0-2237 GCA_045604625.1 Acutalibacteraceae bacterium
TTAAAAACGATACGTTTCCACAGTTCAACTAAGTCTGCCGTAGGATTGGCGCCGTTTGATTTAATAATCGAAACAAGATTCAAATAGCTCGAACCATCTGCTGCGGAAGCACCATCGGTTTTGCCGAGCAAGGTCATCGCAGAGGCGAAATGAATACGCTTGTCGCCGTCACGGTCAAAACGCTTTACAAGGAACGTGCTGCCAAGTTTTGAGAACGTTTCTAATTTCGAATCCGGTACGTTAAGTCCGCACATACGCGCAAGATCATGAACCACCTTTTCCCAAGCACCGGTATTGTTTGTGTCATTCTTGGAAGGGAATTTGGCAATCCAAAGCTGCCCTTCGGTGTCAACAACCGTCGCTTTTGGCCTTGCACCACCCAAGGAAGAACCGGGTCCCAACAACTGATTCAGCCATTTTTCATCCAATGCTGTTTCATCGTTTTCAAATTGTCTGGAAGCTTCTTCTAACGTCCTAAGCGTCGCCCAAGGCGGCGTAGCGGTTTCTTTATCATTAGATAAAAATTCGCCATTCTCTTCCAGCTTGAAGCGAATGCCGCCCATCCGAGTTTCGTCATATACCCCAATCAAAAAGTCACTTCCATTCAATTTTCGAGGTTTGCGGGACTCGCTATCGGCGATCTTCCGTTCTTTCTTAGTCATTAGCAACCGTCCCCAACGGTCCGGAGAGGCATCGGCAAACATTCCGAAAATGGAATCCCCACTCGGATATTGTCTTCCACCGTATCCCATAAAATCCGGATCAATTGAAACGGGATAGTTGGCAGTTGCCAACCAATAATCATCATATTCAAACGAGTAATTCTCTCCGCCTTTGATAACGTCTACATAAAGTTTTCCAAGCAACGTTGGTTCATCAAAGGTAAAGCTATCATACACGTATATAATTTTTTCATTCTTCGCCATCATTTAGTCCTCCTTTCTCGGAGCTCTTTTTCGAATAGGCAAGTTAATATCTTGCATTCTCCTACCCATTACATCATCTTTGGCAATGAGCAAAAGGTCTTTATCCATGTTATTAAGTGCATGTAAAACAGCAGCATATATCCCTATAGCAACCGATGGGCTGCCTTTTTCCACATTCCAAAGGGATGCTCGACTAATACCGGCACGCTCGGCAACAAGTTCAACCGATAAATTGCGACGCAATCTCGCTAATTTAATTTGTTCGCCCATAGTTTTTAAAGTTTGCTCTGTAGTTGGTAATATATTATATGACGATTTTTTCATTCCATCACCTCTTAATATCAATAATTATAAACTAAAACAATTTTTTGTCAATAATTATAGACATTATAATAAACCAAATGCAGAAGTTGTTCTAATCGGGGGTTTATTTTTGCGTGTGTTGACAGCCAATCACGCATGCTCCTGACACACGCAAAATTACACCCCCGCAAAAATAGTAACACCGCTTGCTGAAATCACTCGACAAGCGATGTTTTTGTGTTGAGGGGCGCTCTATATGTGATATAATTATGATAAAAGTTGCGGAGGTGTTTTTTATGATCAACTCAAAGGAGCCTTTGACCGGTGAAATTGAAACCGATAACAAAACATATTCGTTTTATCTCAATAACTACTCTATGGTCTTTTGGGATGCTGTAAATCAGAATAAACGATATAATATAACACAATCTAAACTTAACAGATGTATTGTAGCACAAAACCTTAAATAAGAAAAGAAGAGCAGAGCGTAACTGCTCTGCTCGGCTGAATGGGGCTATTTCTTTTTCTTTGGTGCAGGGAGTTCGTCGTACATAGCAGTAAAGAGCTCTTCCAAAAACTCACGGCTATCTACGTTATCAACTAACAGCATTTCCTTTGCGCCCTCATAAGGCAATTCACAGGTTGCATTTGGCATCAGGGTAACCGCCGATTTGACCGGCTTTACCAGTAATCGATCATCATAGATGCCACCGACGATTTTTTCGCGGTAATAGAGAATGTATTCGCCCATCATAGCGCGGTAGGTGATGCCGTCTAATCCGGATAATTGTTCTAATATGAAATCTAAATACGCTTTACTTGAAACCATAGGACACCTCATCAAATTCTTATTTGATTCATTATATCATAACAGTCAATCACTTTTCAACGGATACAAAAAATACCCACTCAATTTGAGCAGGTAAAAAAATAAAACTTGACGAACCGGTGGTGGAGATAAGCGGGATCGAACCGCTGACCTCTTGAATGCCATTCAAGCGCTCTCCC
>JAZUOJ010000002.1:0-21046 GCA_045604625.1 Acutalibacteraceae bacterium
TCATAGCACGTGGTGATAAATACACAGGCGCGCTTGAGTACAGCGAAAAGACTTCGGGCTTTAGCACTACCTGCGCCACCACCATTAAGCGCACCAGTACATATAAACCCGAAAACTACACTACGCTCAACTCGGGCGACACAACGGTATACACCTGTGTTATCCGTAACATACCCGAAAGCTACTACGACGTAGAACTTCGTGCTCGTACGTATCTTAAATACACCGATAAAGACGGCAACGTTCGCTTTGTTTACGGTGACGAAGTATCAACAACCTTTGCAGAAGTAATGCAGGGTGAATAATTTAGGAGGCAAAAAAATGAAAAACTATACCATTCCCGAACTGGAGCTTAAGGAAATTGCTCTTTCAGGTGATGTTTGCGGTGCTTCAGACATCGAGGACGGCACCGATTTCGACGCTTAAGGATTATGCGTAGAACAGTATTTATTGCTCTTTGCTTTCTATTATTAATAGGTATAGCTGCTTCGCTGTTTGCGGGCTGTCAAAACAGCCCCGCAGACGGTTTGGGCGGTTCTACCTCAAAACAGGGAGTAGCGTCATCGTATGATGGCGCTTCCTCTGCTGTTTCGGGCGTAGAATCGGAAGAATCAGATGCCTTAAATAATAGCGGCGAGGGCGGAGAAAAAACACCGGTTACATCAGGCACGATGACAAGCGGCGGAACCGCTTCGGGAACTGATAGTAATAAGGTTTCCTCTGATAAAAACAGCAGCACCGGTTTGGCCCCCGACGCCGGTGGCGAGGACGGAATAGATTTTAGTTTCGAAGAAGAGGATGACACTACCACAACCTCCTCAGAGAAAAAGTCGCATACGGGCGATAATAAGGAAGATGACAAGGGCGGTTTTTGGGGCAACCTAGGCTCGTGGTTCGATGGTTTGTTCGGAAACAAAGATTCCGATGACGGCAAGACCACAACTGCGCCCGCGCCCACAACAACTACCTCGTCACAGCGGCAGCCCACAACCACTACTTCCAGTCAAGAACCGGAAGATGTTGACTCGTCTGAACCGGAAGATCCGTCCGGCGGAACAGAGAATGACGAAACACCGGAACCCGATGACGGATACGAAGAAGATCATTATGAGGACGTAACCACTCCGACTCCCGATCCAAACCCCGATCCGAATAACTGGTTTGGTAAGGACGAGGGATACGGCCCCATAGTTCGGTTTTAATAAAGGCAACGGCCTTAAGGCCGATTGCCTTTTGCCGCACTTATATGATGTATTAGCAAAAAGTGATATAAAAAAGACAAACGATGATATCGACTTATTGTGTCGATATTTGTTATAATATTTATACAAAAAATATTTAGATTTTGAGGTGGTAATTGTGAAAAACAGTAAGCGCAAGATTTTGAGCATTATACTATGCCTTGCATTCGTTGCGGGAATAGTTTGTGTTCCTATGCCTACAACTGTTACAGCGACTGACACCAATCCTTTTACGGGAATTCTAAGTCCCGAGTGGAGTTTGGGTTGGAACGGAAATTCAGCCGTTTCGGCAGACGAGTTTGTGTCTGTTGTGTCTGATGAAGTGAAGGTGGGTAATAATTCGCTACGAATAGGTCACCCGACCGAGCGGACTCAACTTACATTAAAACTACAAATACCTGTAACCGAGGCAAAGAATTATTCGTATTCTCTGTGGTATAAAGCAACAGGGACTATTACCGATTTAACTCTTTATGCACGTGACGGTGCCGATGGTCTTGGAACAGGTAATATTATAGGAAATGCGCTGACAAGTCAGGTTTCCACCGATTGGCAGCAGTCAGCTAATAACGAAATAGGCATCGATACAGGCGTATTCTGTCTTGATGTCGGTGTTGATTGTGAAGCAGGAAACTATGTTTATCTTGATAATATAGATGTTTTTGCATCTGATAAACCTGCTGTTCACCTTAATCCCGACACCTCGTTTGAACGTTGGCGTGAAGTATCGAATGGTAATAAAAATTTCTATCACAGTAGTGAGTTTGTTAAGGTCGTTTCCGGTGTTTCTAAAACAGGAGATAAGTCACTGCGTATAGGCAGCGACAAGACCAATACAAATATCACACTTGAAATGAAGGTTCCGGTAATTTCGAGCAGCGATATCCAGATGACCTACGGTTTTTATGCAAAGACTGAGGGATCTATAAGCAGTGGCGTTGTTACCTCTAAAAACAACGATGGAAACAAGGGCGCAACCAACCTCACAACTACATATTCCGACTGGACAAATGTCGAGGCTAAAAAATGGATTTCCAACGGCTATATGAATTTTTGGATAGCTATAACCTGCGAAAAGGATAATTACATATATATTGACGATGTGTATGCTTATCCCACCGCTGACACCGGCAAGCACAACCAAATCTATGACAGCTCGTTTGAAGCACATCCGGTTATGACTCAGCTCGATACCGTTCCGCTTGCTACTCAGTACGTTCCGTACTGGGCACAGGCTTGGAGTGGTGACCAAACCCAAAAGGTTGATTATATAACCACCGCCGCTAACAGCGGAAGTGCGGCGCTTGCGCTTACGTTCCCGAATACCACCAAAACAAGCGGTGGACTTTCTTATACTTACGAAAATATAGTAACCGGACTTGAGCCCGAAACCGAATATACCTTTGAGGGATATTTAAAGACTATAGGTGCGCCCACCACTACCCAGATTTTAATTGGACCTAACAACGGCGCACGCGGAAAAATAAATTTCGGTACACCTGCCGAGTACACAAAGTTTACTAAAACCTTTACAACAGCGGCAAATGAAACCGAAATTGAACTCGGTATTTATTTTGGCGGTAAGGTTGATGACGTCATTTTGGCAGACGACTTTACAATTTATAAAACTGCCGATGCTGAAAAAACCAACCTAATGAAAAACGGTGGTTTTGAACTTAGGTTCCCGTCGGGCGAAGATTTCACAATTACCCGCATAAATGAGCTCGAGGAATGGTCCACCTGGATACCGTCCACACCCGCTTCCACCTTCTCCGAATCGGTAGGAAAGATAAAGGACGGCGAAAACACCCAGCTTATCTACTACAACAAGGATAAGGCATTCCAGGGCAGTATCATAAAGCATATTTACGGACTGGAAAACGGCACCTATACAGCAACCGTGAAATATCGTTCACCCGGCTACGGCGGCGCATCACTTGCAGCCGAAAACTACGGCGGCGCGAAGATGCAAACAATGTTCTCATCCGCTGCAAGCTATGATTTTAGAACAGTTAAGCTTGAAAACATTCCCGTAACCGATAACCGTATGGATCTTACCGTTTATGCAAACGGTAACGCAGGCCAGTGGTTGATTATCGACGACGTAACCCTTACCCGTACCGATATTCAGGATGCTAATAACTATGTAAAGAACGGCGATTTTGAAACTTCGTATGAAACCACAACCGCCGCCCCCGAAAAGCTTGCCGATAACGCTCAGGTTTGGCAGCTTTCCGCATCCGACGGCGACCCCTATATGGCTTATGTATCTAAAAAAGGATATGAAAGCACGGCTGCATACGCTGTAAACAACACCGCCGCACAGACATTAACCCTTTCGCAAAAGGTAACCGGTCTTACCGACGGCAAATATGTTCTTACTGCATACGCAAAGCGTAGCGCGGGACATACCGATGCCACAATGCTCGTACAGGGACATAATACAAACGGCATAAATGCATTTGCAAAAATCCCCGTGACAGGCATATGGACTCCTATTGCTGTGGAGTTTGAGGTTAACACCGGCGAAGCAGACGTAAAGTTTTACGTTGTAGGTAATCAGAACGATTGGCTTATGTTCGATAACGTACGCCTTTTCCGTAAGGATACCCCGTCTGTAAACCTTATTCAAAACGGTGATTTTGAAGAATTATACGTAACCGGCGACACCTTCCAGATAGAGTACACAAACGAAGTTGACGGTTGGACCTCTTGGGTAGGTGACAGCAGTCAGGGTGATTTCGGCGACTCTGTAGGCTTTATAACCGAGCAGGACAGCAAGCGTGTAATTTTCTACAACGCTAACGATTCCTTTACCGGAAGCATAACACAGAAGATACCCGAGCTTGAAAATGGCAACTATAACGTAACTATAAAGGCTCGTACTGCAGGTTATAAATCTGCTGTAGTAGCTGCTCAGGGCTATAACGCAGAAAACACCGACGAAAAGATTCAAAAGGCAATAAATGTTCTTGGTACAGAAATGACCGAGATTAAGCTAGAAAACATTGCCGTAACCAACAATTCTATCACCGTTTCGGTCTACGCCGACGGTCTTGCAGGCGAATGGTTGGTTATTGATGATGTAATTGTTACCAAGGCCGATGACACTATAAACCTTGTGTTCAACGGCGATTTTGAAACAAAACTTGTACCGCAGACCGCGGCTCCCACAAAGGCCGAGGGTAAGCCTTCCGTATGGAAGATAACCGGTGATGACGAAGCATTCTTAACTTCACAGTCGCGCAGCGGTTCGTACGCATTTGCATTTGTAAACAACAGCAAAAAATCTTCTTATGTAGCACAGACCGTAGAGGGACTTGAAAACGGCACATACATTGTATCTGCTTGGGTTAAATCAAGCGGCGGTCAGAATGCTGCAAACCTGGTTGTAAGAGACTATAAATCCGGCAACACAGGCGCACAGGCTGTTACAGCAGTTCCGCAGACCGGTGTTTGGACCCGCATTGAGCGTGAGGTTGAAGTAACTTCGGGCAAGCTTACCGCATCCATCTATAACGACGGTAATGACGGTAACTGGTTAATGGTTGACGACCTTAAGCTCTATCTCAAGAGTAATCCGGCGGTAAATCTTTTACCCAATAACGGATTTGAAGAACTAAAACCGGTAGTTGACCCGTCAACCTTTAATATCCAGCGTGTGGCAAAGGTTGCCTACTGGAGCTCTTGGATACCGCAGGAGGCTCCCTCCGCATTCAACCAGTCGGTAGGCTATGTAAATTACGAGGGAAGCAACCGCGTAATCTTCTACAACGCTGACAAGGCATTTGAGGGAAGCATAACCCAGCATATTAAGCTTGATAACGGCAAATATGACGTATCCGTTCAGGTGCGTACCGACGGATATCAGGGTGCCGTTGTTGCAGTTAATAACCACAACAAGGATAACGCCTCCGCCAAGATTCAGAAATCTATAGTGACAGGTGCGGACGGCTTTGAAACCGTAACTTTAAGTGGTGTTGAGGTTACAAACGGCCAGCTTTCTCTTGCAATTTACGGAAAAGGACTTGCAGGCGAATGGATAATGGTAGACAACGCCACCGTTGTAAAGGAAGGCACTACCGAAAACCTTGTAAAGAACGGTGACTTTGAAACCACACAAGAAGAATCCAAACCTGCGCTTAATCCGGCAACACTCGATATTAAACGTACTGCTAAGGTTCCTGAATGGACCACTTGGATACCGAAGGAAGCTCCCTCCGCATTCAACCAGTCGGTAGGCTTTGTAAACTACGAGGGAAGCAACCGCGTAATCTTCTACAACGCCAATAAGGCATTCGAGGGAAGCATAACCCAGCACATTAAGCTGGATAACGGCAAATATGACGTATCTGTTCAGGTACGTACCGACGGATATCAGGGTGCGGTTGTTGCAGTTAATAACCATAACAAGGATAACACCTCCGCCAAGATTCAGAAATCTATAGTGACGGGTGAAGATGGATTCGAAACCGTAACTATAAGAGGTATTGAGGTTACAAACGGCCAGCTTTCTCTTGCGATTTACGGAAAAGGACTTGCAGGCGAATGGATAATGGTAGATAACGCCACGGTTGTAAAGGAAGGCACTACCGAAAACCTTGTAAAGAATGGCGATTTTGAAACAATGGCCGAAGCTGAAAAAGAAAAACTCGATCCTTCAAAATTTGATATTCAGTATCTCAAAGCTGTTCCCAAGTGGAAGTCTTGGGTTTCAGACAAGTCAGGCTCTACCTTTGAGCAGAGTGTAGGTCTTGTTAAGCTTGACGGCGGCTCGAGCGTTATATTCTATAACGCAAAGAAAGCGTTTACGGGAAGCATAACCCAGCATATTAAGAAATTAGAAGATGGTGTTTATACCGCTACCGTACGTGTACGTACCGACGGATACAAGAGCGCTGTAATTGCTGTAAATCAGCATAATAAAGCGGACAGCGCCGCCAAGATTCAGAAATCCATTGTTTTGGGTGAAGACGGATTTGCAACCGTAACACTTTCGGGAATCGAGGTTACAAGCGGACAGGTAGCACTTGCTATCTATGCAGAAGGACTTGCAGGTCAGTGGCTCATAATTGATGACGTCACCTTTACAAAGGACGGCACCACAAAGAATCTCGTAGAAAACGGCGACTTTGAACGTAAAGCGGTTTCTACCGAGTTCCGTCTGCCTCCCAGAGCAAAACGTATGCCCGCTGCTGCCACCGAAAACGAGAGCAGCACAAGCTCATCAACAGGCAGCGCATCTAAGCCGAACGACACAACATCCTCTGTTGGCGGCTCTTCTGCCGATTTGGCACCCACAACGGGTGATACCTCGCTTATTTACGGTGCGGTAATGTTGTTCTTGGCTTCTGTTATGACCTTTGTTATAACCTTTAAACGCAAAAAAAGAAGTAAGTAAACGAAATTTTTACAGAAAGGGGAATTAGAGTGCTTAAAAAAACTGCCCTTATTCTCCTTTCTGCGCTCATCATTCTGTCCACCGTGGCACTGTGTATTTGGCTGCCACGGGACAGAGTGGTGCTTTTGGTGGATGACACTAAAATAACCGAATCGGAATTTTTAATGATCTTCGAAAACGAGGTGCGAGGAAAAATACTCTCACTCGCAAGCGAAGAAAACAACAGCAACCCTTATGAGAGTGAGTATAACGGAACCACTCTCGGGCAACTTGCATTAACCGAAACCTGCAAAAAGGTTTACGAATATGTTGCGTGGCAGCAGCTTTTCCGCGAATATGAGGTCTATGACTGGTCGTGGAAGGACTACGGCAAGGCATACAAGGAAAAGCAAAACAACGCATATAACACGGACGAAATCCAGTATGGCACGCAAAGCTATACGAAATATGATTACTACGTATATCTGCACTCCATTTACAGACTGCAGGTTATAGAAAAAATGAAATCTGATGATGACGCCGACGCGATACACGATTTTTATCTTTCGCACGGCGACGACTTTCGGGAAACCGATATTTATGTTTTCGACCGCTACAGCGTAGACAAAACCGAGCAAAACGCACAGCAGCTAATAAATGATGCCGCCGACGGAAAGGTAGCGGAAAATGTAGACTACAGCAAAGTAACCCTTGATGCTTACTCATCAAAGTATGAAGAGGGTACGGGTATCCTTGTCGATTTGGGCGAAAAAATTTACGAGATGAACCAAAACGGCAGCGAGGCCTTTTCGGAAAACGAAACCGAGCTTTTGTTTTTCAGAACGGTTAGCTATCAGCAGGGTGATATAAAACCCTACGAAGACTGTAAAGAAAGTGTAAGCAACCGTTTTTACGATGAAAAATTTGTCATAGAAGTAAACGACATATTAAACACGCAAAATACGCAAACAACAAAGCAATTTGATAAAATAAAACTTTACTAGAAATAATGTTTAGGTTGGTGAACAGCTTGAAGAATTTATTTAATGGAAAACAATCTATATCTTTAATAAGCAAAGGTGCACGGTCGATATTAGCGGCTATTCTCCTGTTTGCTGTTATAGTTTGCCCGGCCGGCGTTATTTCATCGGTGGAGGCAGAGGCAACAGGGGTAGGAACCACGTATTATATCGATAGTGTAAACGGTTCCGATGAAGCATCCGGTACCTCGGTGCGCGATGCGTGGAAAACACTTGACAAGGTAAACAATACAACGTTTGGTCCGGGAGATAAAATCCTTTTCAAGGCCGGAACGTCATATAAAGGCCAGCTCTTCCCGAAGGGAAGCGGAGCTGAAGGTGCTCCCATATGTGTAGATATGTACGGCACCGGTCCAAAGCCTGTAATCGTGGCCGATGGCAGAAACTCTACCATCGTTACGCTTTATAATCAGGAATATTTTGAGTTTAAAAATCTTGAAATAACCTCTAACAACAACCCGAAGGTAAACTATGCCGTTCGCTTTTTGGCATCCGACTTCGGAACGGCGGACCATATTTATATGACCGACTGTTATATACATAATGTTGCAGGAAGTCTTAGAACAAAGCTTAGCGGAGCTATATTCTTTACAGTTACGGGCACCGCTATAAAGACCAATTACAATGATATTTTAGTAGAAAATAATACTATACGAAACGTAGACAGAACGGGTATTACGCTTGATGCTTTCCGTTCGTGGGGGAATAAAAACCTGGGCGAGTACGAACCCGGAACCTGGTACCCCTCCACAAACGTAGTTATACGCGGAAACTTCTTGGATTCAATAGGCGGCGACGGAATAGTTATTAAAAACTGTGTGGGTGCCCTTGTTGAATACAATACCGCTAAGGGCTGTAACGCGCGTGCATCCGATGCTAATGCGGGTATCTGGACCTATACCTCTAATGACACAATTGTTCAGCATAACGAAGCCTACAACACTCGCTATACCCACGACGGAGAAGGATTTGACGTTGACAGCTTTTCAGAGAACACAACGGTTCAGTACAATTACAGTCACGATAACGAGGGCGGATTTTTGCTTGTTTGCTGTCCCGGTGAAGGTGCACAGAAGGGCTACTTTACAAGAAACACACACGCCCGCTATAACATAAGCCAGAACGACGGCAACCTTGGAATTATATATTCAGGAAAAATAGAAAACACCTATTTTTATAACAACACCATATACGTCGGTGAGGGTAACACCACCAAGGTAATTGATAGCTGGGACTGGGGTGGAGAATGGGCAAATGGCGGATTCTTCGTCAACAACCTTATTTACAACCTCGGTACCGGTGACTATGATTTAGGCAAAATCGATATCGACATAAAGAACAATATTTATTACGGAAACCATCCTATGACTGAGCCCGAAGACCCGATGAAAATTACCGATGACCCCGGCCTTGTGGCTCCCGGAAGCGGTGGATTCGGTATTCACACAGTTGACGGATATATGTTAAAGGCCGGTTCCATAGCCTTGGGTGCAGGAATACCTGTTGAAAACTGCGGCCCGGTCGATTATTACGGAAACAAAATCAATGCCGCAAAACCCAATATCGGTGCCTACGGCGGCGCGGGTGTTACCGAAGTTCATAAAAAGGGTGTCGATTCGATAGCTGCCGGTAAGATAAAATATATTTATCCTGTTTACGTAAGTGCTTCTACCGGTACCGTTCCCCAGATGCCCAAGTACATTCCAGTACGTCTGACCGACGGCAAGGAAGAGCTTGTAAAGGTACAGTGGAACGATGTTGGAGCCATCGATAAAGAGGGTTCATACACGGTTTACGGTAAAATGTCCGGCATTACAGTCAGTGCTACCATAACGGTAGAGGATGCCCTTGTTGACGTGTTTGAAAAAATACTTGTTACCAACCAGGTGGTTGATTGGACGGTTGACGGCGACAAGAGCGCATCATATATAGACGCTATCGGTTATAGCGGAAAATACTGTCTTTCCCAGTATGACCGTATTCCCTTTAACACCAGCGTTTCACAAAAGCTTGAGGATATAGAAAACGGTGTTTACACCTTCTATGCCTATGTAAATTCCAACGGCACTCACAACAAATCTACCGTTACCGTTAAGGGTGACAAAGATTATGTCGGAGAAATTAAGAAGACCAACGGTTACGAGTATTTTGAAATTTCCGGAATAAACGTTACCGATAACAATTGTGAGGTAATTATTTCTACAGACGGTAAAGCGGACAGTTACGTAAAGATTGACGAAACCTATCTCGTAAAGGAAGACGCACGCGGCGTAAATCTGCTTATAAACAGTGGTTTCGATATATTCGATGCTACGGCTTCGGCTATGGAAACCGAAACAAAGGAAACCTTTGCGGTTTACGGAAAACCCACGGTTGACGGTGTTATTGACGATATATGGGAAAACGCCATAACCTTCGACGTAGAAACGCGTAACTTTACATACGTAAGCGGTAACAAATCAACCGTAAGCGCTACTGCTAAACTGATGTGGGATAACGAGTATCTTTATGTTTTAGCACAGGTAAAGGACTACGCCGTTTCCTACTCGAACGAAACAATAGGCTACCTGCGTGACTCGGTTGAGGTTGTTTTAGACGAACGCAACCAGCGTGACGGTCTGTGGATTCCCCACAACGAAACCTGCGCACAGTGGCGTGTAGGTGCGAAGAAAAACGACCTTTCGGGTAGCGGTAACAGCTATAGCAAGGGATTTGAAAGGTTTACGGGCGGAACATCGCTTTCGGAGAACGGATATATAATCGAAATGGCTGTTCCTTTCTACGAAATAACCCCGCAGTACGGTGCGCAAATCGGTTTCGAAATGCAGATAAACGACGATAACGGTTCCGGCACCCGTACAGGTATCGTATGCTGGAACTCGCCGCTGGGTGAGTCTTGGCAGTACACCGACGTTTTGGGTATTGTAAACTTTATAAATGACAAATCCCAGATGGAGGACTTTTCCGAGCAGGATATAGTTCTTGATACCGAAACCCCCGCGCTCGATGCCGACAAGGCCGATTATTCAAAATATAAGCTTCCCGCACTTATCGTAGCGGTTGTAATGCTTCTTGTAGTATCGGTAAATATTACGTTACTGGTTCGCAGACGCAAAAGAGGATAAGTGAGGACAGAATATGATGACGGGACTAAAAAAGCTCTGGAATAAGCTTTATGCTGTGGCAAAAAAGGCCACGGTGTGGGTTAGTGCACGCTTTTTTAGCCTGTTTGGTAAATCGTTTAAGAAGATAAACCTTAATGTAATAGTACGTTTTTACGCATTGCTCATTATCGTTCCAATGCTTCTTATGACGGTACTGCTTACCTATTATGCGGTTAACCGAAGCCAGCGTGATGAAATTGAAAACGCAGAAGAACTGCTGGATTCGGTTGCCATTACCGCACAGACCAATATTGACAGCATAGTAAATCTTTCGGCAATGCTATGTTATGATACCGAAATAATGGGTTTTCTTTCGCAGCCATACAGCACGTCAGACTACTATACCTACAACGAAAAAATACTTCCCCGTGTGCAGACTATTCAGGTCGCGGCGGGCTCTTCCGTAAGCCGACTTTCGGTTTATATGAAAAACAAAACCATTCCCGAGGGCTATGGTATCTTCAGACACTTCGACACGAGCGAAAAATTTAGATATTTTGAAAGTTCAATTTCCACGCTTAAGGGCAATTGGGTGCTCTACGGCGAAGGTGACGAAAAGCGGATATACTATGTTCAGGGTATATATAATTTCTACGGAGACGAGCTTTTGGCGTTGCTTACAATGGAAATGTCTGCCGATATGCTAATACCGCAGAATATGTACGGAATGGCGGAAGTGTGGATATCTGACGGAGACGTTATATATACCTCAACCTCCGAAACGCTTCCCGATTTTACGGGTGACGTGCGGCGTTACGGAAAACATATAACCGTAAAGGAAGGCATACCGGAGCTGGGCGTAACTGCTGTTTTGCGTGTGGAAAGAAACGCGTCGCTTGGTTATATTACCGCGTTTATCGTGCTTTTTGTCTGCTTTATGGCGGTTGCAATCATAATGTACTTCATACTGCTTTACAGGGTTATTAGGGATGCCAACCGGATGATAGCACAAATACAGTCGACGGTTGATAACGATTTTAAGGGTTATGTATCTACAGAGTCACGCTTTGAACTTTCGGTAATTGCTGAAAAGTTTAACGATATTGTCGAACAGATACATTTGCTCATAAACGACGGGGTCGAAAAGAATCTTGCACAGCGCGATGCCCAAATAACAGCAATGCAGTGTCAGATAAACCCCCACATGCTTTGCAACTCTCTGCAGATTGTGCAGTATCATCTTGAGCGAAACGGACAGTACGAAATCAGCGATATGGTCGCGGTGCTGGGTAAAATAATGCGGTATGGTATTGATGATAAATCTATTCATACCAGCCTTAAGATGGAGATAGAGCACCTGCAGTCGTATATCGAATTCCAGCGTTATCGTATGAATCCATCGGAACTGGCGTTTGAGGTTTCGGTTGATAAAAGGCTTAAGGACGTAAAAATGTTAAAGCTGGTGCTTCAGCCGATTGTTGAAAACGCAATACGTCACGGCAAGCCTAAAGGCTCTCCGATAAAAATTACGGTAAAGGTGGAAAGGCTTGACGATAATATCAGATTCTTAATAAGCAATACCGGTGTTAAATTAAGCGACGAGGATATAGAAAAGATGCAAAAGCTTATAAATACACCGCAGTCTGAGTCAGGCGGCAGTTCGATCGGGCTGCAAAACATAAATCATAGGCTTATCCTGTTCTATTCCCAATCTAGCAGACTGAACGTAGGTAGGACGGAAGAGGGCAATACCCTTATCTCTTTCCAGATACCGTGCAATTTTCCAGAAGGGAATACAGCAGATAAATAAATTTGTTTGAAGGGTGTGATGGTTTGCTTCATCTTTTAATTTTGGACGATGAAGAGGTTATATGCAAAACGTTAGATATGATGATAAAGCGAATGACCTCAATAGGTGAGGCAGAAACGTTTTTGGCATATGACGGATACACCGCGTTAGATATTTTGAATGAGCAGGAGATAGATATCATTCTAACCGACCTGTGTATGGATGAAATGGACGGACTTACCTTTATACAAAAGGTAATGAGAAAACCGCATCCACCTCGAATTATCGCCGTGAGTGCGTATGGAAATTATGATTTTGTCCGAGATGCGTTCAAGCTTGGAATATTTGACTATATTATGAAACCGCTTGAATTCAGCGTGCTGGAATCAACCATAAACAAGTGTATAGCCGAAATTAAAAGCGCCCGTGATGACCATTACGACGTTATCGAGGATGCAAAAGCGTTTATAACGGCAAACATCGAAAAAAATCTTTCACTTGTTCAGGTTTCAAACCACGTTTCAATGGACTATAGTTATTTTTCAAAATATTTCAAACGAATGACAGGGCAGTCGTTTTCAAACTACCTAATGTCTGAAAAAATGAAATATTGCGAGCAGCTCTTAAAACAGAGCAACATCAGAATAGGTGAGCTCGCAGCAAGAATGGGTTACAACAATGCAGGAAACTTCAGTCGCGCCTTTCACAGATGCACCGGTAAATGGCCCACTGAATATAAAAATGAAGTTTTAGAAGAAAGAGAGGTGAAGCGACATGAAGACGAATAAGGTTAAGATGAGCAAAGATAAACTTAAAGCCCAAATGGAAATACAAAGTATGGTATTACCGGCAGTACTCTTTTTGATTATCTTTAGCTATATACCTATGGTTGGCGTTTTTATGTCCTTTATTGATTACAATCCGGTTGTGGGCTTTTTCCAAAGCGAATTTGTGGGATTTAAGTATTTTAAAGAGCTGTTCCAGGATGCTGCTTTCCCAATGATAATGAAGAATACCTTGGGTATGAATCTTATCAGCCTGGCGGTTTCGTTCCCGTCAACTATTATGTTTGCCATACTTCTTAATGAACTTAAGACCCTGTGGTTTAAGAAAATAGTACAGACAATTTCTTACCTGCCGCACTTTGTTTCGTGGGTAATATTCGGCGGAATCATAATTCAAATGCTTTCAGCCGGTGACGACGGAATGCTTAATAACGTGCTTTTGTCAATAGGTATTATTGATAAACCCATAAACTTTATGGGTGACCCCGCTTATTACTGGGGAGTTATAATTATCGCTTCGCTCATAAAGGGTATAGGCTGGGGTGCTATCATCTACATAGCAGCTATTGCAGGCATAAACACCGAGCTTTACGAGGCAGCGGAGATAGACGGTGCCGGACGTTGGCGCAAGATATGGAATATAACACTTCCCGGAATTTCGGGCACTATAGTAATTATGCTTATCTTTGCGATAAGTAACATTTTGGACTCGGGTAACACCATTACCTTGGTTATGCAAAATAAGCTGAACTACACAGCAAGTGAAACGATAGATATGTACGTTTATCACGTAGGTATTTCAAACTACCGCTTCTCTTACGCAACGGCAATAGGTTTGCTTAAGTCAATAGTTGGACTGATACTGCTGCTTAGCGCAAACTATACATCTAAAAAACTGACAGATAAGGGGTTGTTTTAATGAAAAGGCGAAGTTTATCAGATAACGTTTTCAACATTATTAACGTCGCCATAATGACCATTTTAACAATCATCACCTTTTATATATTTTGGTATTGCGTGGTCGGTGCTTTCAGTAACGGCAACGACTTTATGAATGGCGAAAATCTCATTTGGCCCAAGAATCCGACGTTCGATAACTTTAAATCGGTTTTATCCGACGTCGAGATATATTACGCATTTTTAATAAGCGTTCTGCGTACGGTAATGGGCACAACAATAAGCGTATTCTTTACCGTTATGGTTGCCTACGGTATGACACGAAAAGACCTTAAGTTCAGGAATTTTTATTCCATCTTTATGCTTATAACAATGTTCTTTGGCGGCGGACTTATCCCCACCTTCATACTGTACGATAAGCTTCATCTTATGGACACTTTTTGGGTTTACATAATACCTGGCATCTTCAGCGTTTATAATATGATAATTGTTAGAAACTCTATAAGCTCTCTGCCGCAATCGGTGTTTGAGGCAGCCAGAGTTGACGGTTGCGGCGAATACAGAACTTTGTTGCAGATAGTTATGCCGATGTCAAAGGGCGTAATAATGACCATCGTTCTTTACAATGCGGTTGCACACTGGAACGCATATTACGATACCCTGATGTACACCAGCGACCCAATGCTTCAAACCGCACAGTATTATCTTTACAATATGATAACCAAGGCGGAGAACGTTAACGAAATGCTTAATCAAGGTGTTCTCGCTAACCCCGATTTAGTAATAAACGTAACTTCGCAGACTGTTCGAATGGCGGCAACGGTTGTTATCAGTCTTCCGATTTTGCTGTTCTATCCATTTATTCAAAAGCACTTTGTAAAGGGTGTTTTGATAGGTTCTATTAAAGAGTAAGGAGAAAAACTATGAAAAGAGTAATTGCAACTTTATTATGTGTCATACTTCTTGTGGGCGCATTTTCTGCCTGCGGTCAAGAGCAGGGTGTTATGATTTCCGACCTGCCTGAAGAAATAACAGGCGAGGGACCGAGCTACACCTGGGATACAACCCCCACAGAAATTTCGGTTTACGTAGGACTTGAAGGCTACGGCTATAAATGGAATACCGATATCGTAAGTATGGGACACCTTACCGATAAAACCGGTGTTTCTCTAAAGATTCAGTCGGGTAATAACGAGCGTCTTACCGCTATGGTTGCAACACAGAAGTTGCCCGATATTATCGTACTTAATTCTATTGACAACCCCCTGCGTTACCAGCTTGAAGAAAACGGTATGGTGTGGGATTTCGATACACTTATAGAAAAGTATGCCCCCGATATGAAGATACCGGAATCAATGCATACCTGGTACGAATATGATGACGGTAAACTTTACGGCTATCCCAGCTACTTCGGTGCTGTTGAGGATATGGAAAAGTATCCTGATGTTGTTAAGCTCGAATACCACAATAAATACATAGTTCGTGAAGACCTTTGCAAGCGTCTTGGAATAGCCCTTACCGACTTTAGCACCCAGGACGGCTTTATCTCGGCACTTAAGAAGGTAAAGGATGCAAGACTTACCGTAAACGGCAGCGTTGTTGCTCCTGTATATTTCTATACTCAGCCCCATCCGCTTCGTATAGCACAGCTGTTTGGTATGGCGCTTGAAGACGAAAAAGGCGATTGGGTTGAGGTTCGCAAGCACGAAAAGTATAAAGAGGCAATCCTCTTCATAAACCGCATGTACCGTGAAGGCTTAATCCCTGAGGATGCCTGGACCGCAAACAGCGACCTCGTTGACAACAAACTTAATAATGCTGCTGTTTTCTCTCTCTTTGATAAGCAGACCTGCGGTAACCTGGCAGAGCTTAAAAGTGTTGACGCGAACGCTAACTTTGTTGCTGTAGATCCGCCTAAATCAAAGGACGGCGGAGATCCCGCAATTACAGCAGTTTCAACCTCCGGTTGGACCTGGCTTGCAATCCCCAAAACCACAAAGATTCCGGATAGAGTAATCCGCTTCCTTAACTATATGACCACCGACGAAGGTCAGCTTCTTAACTACTACGGTGTTGAGGGCGTAACCTACGAGTTTGATGATAACGGACGCGTAAAGTATACAGACGAAGCTGCTGACCTTATCATTAATGACCGTAACTCGGCTGCCAATAAGTATGGCTTCGGTTACTTCTCCTGGATGTTTAACTGGTCCACCTATCAGAGATTTAACCCCATCCTTGATACACCGGTTGCTATCTCTGACAGACAGATAAACAACTTCTATAGAGATTATGTTTATGATGCACGTTGCGCCGAGCTTGTTGAGCCCGAAGCAGGCAGTGACCTTCTTGCACTCCAGACTAAAATTGACAGCTACTGGAATCAGGAAGAGGTTAAGATGATGCGCGCTTCCTCAGAGGAAGAGGCTATAAAGATCTATGATGCCGCTATAAAGGCTATCGAAAAGATGGGTCTTAACGATCTTTATAAGTACAAGAATAAGATGTTCCACGAAAACAAGGATAAGTTTGATATTGACTATATCTACGAGGGGAATGCAAAATAAATGAATTGCAACAGTGATTACAACTGGTCAGCCATCGGTCCGTCCGGTGGCGGCCAGACCTTGGCGGCAACCATTTCTCCGCACGACGCCAACATTGTATTTTGCGCGAGTGATATGGGCGGCGCGTATCGCAGTACCGACGGCGGAAGAACCTTTACGCTCATAAACGGTCACGTTCTTTCAAGGCTTTGCTGTGACTTCAATATCACGCCTATAGCCTTCCACCCGACCGAAAAAAATACGGTGTATTTCGGCGCGTGGAACGGACTGTTTGTATCGCGTGATAACGGTGAAAGCTTTGAGCAAATTGACAATTTCGGAATGGGATACGGTCCGTCGCGTATAGATTTCGATAACGACGGTACAGGTGTTTTGGCATATAACGATATGGCTGCCGAGTGTACCGTGCTTAAGGATTTTGACGGTAAAACGTTGTTCCGGACCGAAAAGCGCGCTGTCGGAGTTGCTATATACGGTAAAACAATTTTGCTTTGCACCAAAGATTCCGTATATATAAGTCTTGACCGTGGAAATAGCTTTAAACCCGTAATGAGTTGCGAGGTTTTAGGCTTTTGCAAGTGCGATTCCGTTGCGTACTTTACAACAAAAACGGAAGCTTACAAGGCTGACCTGAAAACCGGAGAAATATCGCTTCTGTATCGTCCCGATTTCGGTGAGCTTCGTCACGTTGCGGCGGTAGAAAACAAGATTTATCTTGGTTTCTTCGGCAGTGATAAGCATTTCGACGGTGACGATATGAGTACAATATTGTTGTCTGCCGATAACGGTAAAACCTTTGTTCCCACGCTTTTCCAACACCCTAAAAATGAAAAGTGTAACCTTGAAAAGAGTTGGGTAACGGGCAGATGGGGATGGCACTGCACACCGTCGTGTCTTGCAGTTACCAAAGCCGACCCCGATATGGTAATATATTCAAACTTTACCGGTATGGGTATAAGCCGCGATGGAGGAAAAAGCTTTTTTGAGGCCAGTGCAGCATACGATTCTTCGGGAATTCAGGTTATGACCTCCTGGGATTATGTTATCGATCCCCATGATGATAATATTCACTACATAGCTATGACCGATTTTTCTGGCTGGCGTAGTGAAGACGGAGGTAACACTTGGGAACACGCCTGGAACGGAAATCCGTGGAAATCCAACATTTACGGCATAGCTCCTCACCCCACAGAGAAGGGAAGGCTTTTGGCCGGTGCTTCAAACGTGCACGACCTGCCTTATTGGCATTGGATAAGACGTCAAACTGATTCTTGGGGCGGCGGAATTATTTGTTCATTCGACAGTGGAAAAACCTGGCGCCCGCAGGATACGGTGGGTGTCGGACCGTTCGGCGTGGTTACGGATGTTAAGTACTATAAAAACAAGGCCTATGCAGCAATTTTCGGACACGGACTTTATGTGACCGATGAGGCTGAGGAATATTGGAAAATACTTGACCGTGACATAACAGAGCAGAACGTTGCCAAACTTTCGGTGTGTGATGACTGTCTTTTTGTAACTGTATGGCCTAAAAAAGACGATGAAAACGTAATACCCGGTGCGGTTTACCGCAGCACCGACGGTGAGCATTTTGAAAGACTTCCGCTTTGTGAAGAAATCAAATATCCTATTACGGTTTTACCGCTTGCAAATGATGAAGTATATGTTTCCTGCTTCGATTGTATAGATTACTGCATAAAAGGACGCAAGCCAATCGACCTGCAACCGGAGCTTTTTGGTAAACCCGGCCTGTACCACACCGCTGACGGCGGAAAAAGTTGGGAAAGGCTTTATGACGGCGGCGTTTATTCTGCCACACAGATAGAAGACGAGTTGTTTATCTGCTCCAAGGAAAACGGCTTGCTTTCACTAAAAGACGGTGTTTTATCACAGCATAAAAATCTTCCCGTCATAAACCCGCACACAGTTACGGTGGGGGCGGACGGCTCACTTTATGTAACATCTTTCGGACAGGGTGTATATAAGGGAACTCCCACAAATCAGAAGGAGGCTTTATAATGAAAAAAATTGCGATTTTGGCCAGTATTTGCATAGTTTTGTCAATGCTGTTTGTACCTGCCTTGTCGGTTTCGGCAGCAGAAGAGGAAACCCTTCTCCCCGCGGAATGGCGCGTTTCCACAGAGGTTGACTGTTCTTATCTGAGCTCCGAAGCCAGAAGCGGAAACTATGCTTTTGCTCAAGGATATATGGAGGGCTTTAAAGCCTCTGCATATCAGGAAATGACCGAGCTTGCCAACGGTACATATAAAATGACCGCTTACGTAAAGTCGAGCGGTGGTCAAACCAACTGTTGGATAGCAGTCAAGAATCACGGTAAGGGTGAGCAGCGTGCCCACATAGAGATGAACGACGAATGGACCGAAATTTCGTTGGACGTTGAGGTAAGCACCGGCAAGGCTCTTGTTGCCATCTGGACCGAGAGCAAAGAAAAGGCTTGGGCGCTTATTGACGACGTTACCTTTGCCGATAAGGATGGCAAAAACTATCTCAAAAACGGCGATTTTGAGCAGATAGGCGAGGGCACTATGGTAGCGGGATCCGCACCCGACACCCAAAAGCCCACCGTAATATCTTCAAAGTTCTTCCACAAATGGACCCTTTACGCCAGTTCCACTAACGACGTTGCATATATGTCAAACGATCCGCACAGTGGAAATTACTGCGGCGTTCATTACGGTAACTTTAAGCATACCATAAGCACGTTCCAGGAGCTTGCAGGTCTGCCCAGTGGCACCTATGCAGCTGAGGTTTACGTAAAGTGCAGCGACGGCTTTGATGCCGCATCCTTCGTTGTAAATGCTGACGGTAAAAAGTACGTAGCTCAGATTATGCCTACCGCAAAATACGTTAAGGTTAAAATTGATAATATCAAGGTAACAAAGGGTACTATCGATTATTCTGTATGGACTAACAATCCTGGCGGCGCATGGCTTAAATACGATGATTTCAACGTATATAACGTTGAAAACCCTGAAAAGAACCTTGTAATGAACGGCGGCTTTGAAATCTTCGGCGAAGAAGAGGTAAGCAGCGAAAAGGCTGATAACGCAGACGGTGCCGCCGGTGCCGCCGGTGACAAGCAGACTGTAACCGGTTCCTCGTCCGAGGAAAGCGTTGGAATGGAATACAACGAGGAAGAAGAATTTGATTACGACGACGTCGTTATTGATACCGACGATAAGGAATCCGAAGTCGATATTATGTTTATAGCCGTTGTCGGCGTAATTGCTCTTTGTGTTGTTATATCCATTGTTACATTCATTGTTCTTCTTGCCCAGTCTGCAAAGAAGAAGTCTAAAAAGGAAAACGAATAATGAATATATTTCTTAAAAATGACGGTGTCTGGCTGTTCCCTGATGAGGAACAGCTGGGCACTGCCCCATATAACGGCGATGAGGTTTTGTTAAATACCGTTATCGCATCGCCTGTCGGCGTACAAATATTGGTTACCGGTAATGACAGTATATCGGTTACCGACATATCGAATGGCGCACCTGCAAATATAAATCTTCTGCGTGCCGTAACCGTAAACTTCAATACGGCAGAGGAGTTAAAAGGATTTGGCAACAAGGCTTTTGTCTATCCCGAAAGTCCGAAGATACTGCCGTCGCACTGCACAAGACGCGCACCCTTTGAGGTGTACGACGCATATAAACCGTATTGTGGCGAGCAACCGGTAGACGGTAAAATTGCATTTTATGTAACCTTTTCCTCTGATACGGCGGGAGAATTTTGCAAAAAAATACTCATAAAATCGGGTAGTCACGAGCGCGTAGTTTCGGTAAAACTTAAGGTATACAACGTTACGTTGCCGACCGAAAGAAAACTCGAACTTACAAATTGGTTTTCTTTTAATAATATGGCTACTTTCCACGGTGCAGAGCTTTATAGCGATAAGCATTTTGAAATGGCCGGCAAATATGCCGATGCTATGCTTTATATGCACCAAACGCATTTTCTGGTTACCGCAGACTATGTAGAGTGCAGCCAAGAAAACGGTCAGTACCTTTTTGACCTTTCAAGGGTAGAGCAGATAGCGAAACTCTTCTTCGAAAAGGGCTTTAAATATATGGAATTCGGTTCTATCGGTACGCGCAAACGTGTGTACTATGAGGATCTTAATGTGTTGGGCTTTGACGGTCTTGTGTGCGATACCCCGGAGGGTATGAGGGCACTTGATGTGTTTTTCTGCCAGATGGCAAAAATGGCTCAAAAAAACGGC
>JAZUOJ010000003.1:0-15941 GCA_045604625.1 Acutalibacteraceae bacterium
CTCTGCAAAAAGATGCCCGTTATTACGTCATCCAACAAACTCCGCACATATACCAGCGCAAGATATCACACCGATGCGGAGATTCTTGCGATCATCACAGGAGGTAGCGACAAATGAAACAGTTCCAAGGAAGAGTAATCACTCCCGGTGAGGTGACTGCGGAGGCAGTTGTCACCACGGAAGGTTTCAATACGCTGGCTTCGTTCCAGATGGCTTTGCAGTTCGGCGACAAAGAAGTAAAATGCGGCGACCAGAACAACAAAGAACTTCACGGCAAGCCGCTTATAAACAAAGCGCTTTGCCTGCCGCAGACCATCGGTTCAACAACCGGAGGACTTGTGCTTTATTGTGCCTGCGCTATGGAAAGAAACCCCGCTTGTATGCTGTTTGCAAACCATATAGATTCGCTTGCGGCGGCAGGCGCCGTACTGGCAGACGTTTGGGTAGATAACGTTTCAATGCCGGTTATCGATTCGTTGGGTGATGAGTTCTTGGCCTACGTCAAGGACGGAATGAAAATAACCGTAAAAGAAAACGGAATAGTTGAAGTAGAATAAAAAAGCTATTTTTAATAGTCATACTCTGAAGGCAGCAAAAAAGGATGTGTAGAAACTCTACACATCCCTTTTTTCTTATAACCATACCGTGTCGGTTAAAGCGGAAAGAATTGATTTGGGTGAAAACTATAGAGAAATGGTGTTGAAGGACATTGGCTTTAAAATATAATTCTTATTTTTAATCGTTAAAACTTTTTCTTTGTGATAGGGGTTTATTATTACTGCAACAATACTGCCGTCCTTGTTCTTAAACACCGCCGAGTTTGAAGAATGTTCGCCCTCGGTTTTCAACATGACCGCACCTTTTTTAACAAAATGCGAAAAGTGTTTTACACAATAATATTCAGGTGTTTTTTCATAGGAACCGTTATCAATGATGAAAAGAGAATTCTGACGCCAGCCCCAAGTTGATAGGCCACCTGCCTCAAGCGCCATATTCCAATAAACATTTGCTCTGGCCCCCGCTCTACTTGAACGCCTAAATAATTCAAATACGTGCATTGCGTGTTGCCAAGTGTTAAGACCATCGCCACATTCACATTCTGTATGAACTGCATTTTTGTCGGGGTAATCCTCGCAAAACATTTGTATTTCGTCGGTTGCGCTCCATTGAAAACCTGCGCCGGCAATGTTTTTTCTTATCTTTGGGTTTTGCATTATGGTGTTATAAACCCTTGTGTAGTTATCACGCCAACAATTTGTACCAAGCCATATTTCGCACAAATCGCCTATTTCATCGATCAAATAATTCGCTATAAAATTCTCCATTTCCTCCGCAGAATACTGACAGGAAGGAAATTTGTGATCACACAAAAATTCATTTTGAGGATGCAAATGAGAAATTTTAATACCCTCTTTTGCATATTCTTCAACAAATTTTTTTAAATAAATGGCATACGCCTTTAAATTTTCGTCAGTTTGTATTAACCTGCCGAAATTACACGCCTGCGGATATTTCATCCATGTTGGTGGACTCCAAGGCGAAGCAAAAAACACCATATCGGGGCAACGCTTTTGCGCTTGTTTAATAGCAGGTATTATGTATTTTTTATCTCTATTAATAGAAAAGTTTTTCATTTCGTAATCGTATTTGGTGTCATTATAACTATACCAATCTTCGGCAAAATCATTTGCAGCAATCGAAATCCTGTTGTAGCACAAACCTAATCCATCAACAGAAAATAAATCGTCAAATATTTTCTTCTGATTTTCTTTTGATAAAGAGGCTATTGCCTTCATACCAATTTCATTAAAGCACGCGCCAAATCCGTATATCTCTTTACCAAGAGGCTCTTTAATTTTAAGTTCTTCGCCCATTTCATTCGAATATGTATTATTTTCAGACCATCTTTCGTTATCGGTTGTAGAAATCCACTTCATAAAATCACCTCATTAATATTCTAACACAATTAATTGATTTTTCTTGTCAAAATTGCTATAATATATAGACAAATTTTTACTTTTTGGTGATTTTTATGTTTTATGAGTTAGAGCATATAAGTAGTGCTGATTATTTTAAAAAAATGTATTGTGAAAATCTATCTTTTCCGCCGCATATGCACAATTGTTTTGAGCTTGTGGTTTCTCTTGCCGGGGAATCGCATATAACCATTGATGGTCAAACTTATAACGTTAAGAAAGGCGAAGCGGTTTTTATATTTCCGCATCAGGTACATTCTTTTTTATATAGCGAAGGCAGCAATATGATTTGTATTTTTTCGCCTAAAATTGTATCTGAGTATTATGAATTAAATTTAAAACATAAGCCAAAAAACAATAAATTTGTCCCTAGCAGGGATCTGGTGATGTCTTTAAATAATTACCAATGCAACTCTCAAAGACTTTTTGAAAAAGGTATACTTTATCTGCTTTGCAATGAATTTGATAAACATACAATATACGAGGAAAATTCAAATAAAAGTTTGTTAGAAAAAATATTCACTTTTATAAATATTAATTTTGCCGGCAAAAGCTCCTTAACCGACATTGCTGAAAATATTGGTTATAACGCATCTTATGTTTCAAGATACTTCAAAAAATGCGTAGGTATAAAACTTTGCGATTATGTAACTATGGTACGACTAGGCAATGTTTGTTACTTGTATAAAAATTCCGAACATACAATTCTTACTTGTGCACTTGCCTGCGGGTTTGATTCGCTTCGTACTTTTAATCGTAATTTTAAAAAATTTTATGGATGTTCACCCCGAGAATATTTTAAAATCAAAAAATAATTGTAAAAAATCCCCACCGATTGCTCGGTGGGGATTAAATCGACACATACTATCCTTTAGATTGCGACCCATATGGGGTGTAATCTAAGGGGCGGAAAAAAGATGCACGAAAATTTCGTGCATCTTTTAATTTTATATTAGTTCTTAAGGCTTTGCATCGGTGCGGGTATCTGTCCTCCACGTGAAATAAACTTTTTAGGCGAAGAGGTGTTAACCCGCATGACGGGGCCCTCGCCCAAAAGTCCACCAAACGAAAGTCGGTCGCCTACGGTTTTGCCAATAGCGGGTATAACGCGCACGGCGGTGGTCTTGGAATTTACCATACCAATAGCGGCTTCGTCGGCTATTATTGCCGAAATAACCTCGGGAGGTGTATCACCAGGAATATTTATCATATCAAGACCGACCGAGCAAACTGCAGTCATAGCCTCAAGCTTTTCGATAATAAGATTTCCGCTTTCTGCAGCAGCTATCATTCCCGCATCCTCTGTCACCGGAATAAAGGCACCCGAAAGACCGCCTATCTTGCTAGATGCCATAACGCCGCCTTTTTTGACAGAATCGTTAAGCATAGCAAGTGTAGCGGTTGTGCCGCATGCACCGCACTGTTCAAGGCCGATTTCCTCTAAAATATGGGCAACCGAGTCGCCTATAGCGGGTGTGGGCGCAAGCGATAAATCAACAATACCAAACGGTACGCCGAGACGCTTCGAAGCCTCCACGCCTACAAGCTGTCCCATTCGGGTAATCTTAAAGGCTGTGCGTTTAATAAGGTCTGCAACCTCGGTTATGTTAAGTCCCTCGCTCTTTTGAAGCGCGGCGCGCACAACGCCGGGGCCCGAAACGCCTACGTTAATAACGCAGTCAGGCTCACCCACACCGTGGAATGCACCTGCCATAAAGGGGTTGTCGTCGGGTGCGTTACAGAGCACAACAAGCTTAGCGGGGCCAATGCAACCGCGGTCTGCGGTCAGCTCTGCCGCCTGCTTTACAATGCGTCCCATAAGCTCAACAGCGTCAAGGTTTATGCCCGCTTTGGTCGAGCCTACGTTTACCGAAGCGCAGATGTGCTCGGTTTCGGCCAGCGCGCGGGGAATGCTGTTAATCAGTTCAAGGTCGCCGGCGGAAAAGCCCTTTTGTACAAGCGCAGAAAATCCGCCGATAAAGTTAACACCGGTGGCGTTTGCAGCCCTCTCGAGCGCAAGGGCGAATTTATAGGTTTCCTTGCTTTCACAAGAAGCGGCAATAATAGCAATCGGGGTTACCGAAATACGTTTATTGATAATCGGAATACCGAATTCGCGCTCTATCTCGCAGCAAACGCTAACTAGGTTTTTAGCGCAACGTGTTATTTTTTTATATACCTTTTCGCAGGCGGCATCGATATCATTATCGGTACAGTCGAGCAGCGAAATGCCCATTGTTACCGTGCGTATATCCAGGTTTTCCTGCGATATCATTTGTATGGTTTCTAGAATTTCGTTGGTAGTTATCATTGTTACACCTATATTCTGTGCATTGAATTAAAAATGTCTTCGTGCATTACGCGTATCTCCATACCAATTTCGCCGCCGAAGTCCTGCATAAGACCTGCAAACTCGCCGAACTGGACAGAAATATCCTTTATATCAAGGAGCATTATCATAGTGAACATATCCTGCAAAACCGTCTGCGAAACGTCAACGATGTTAACGTTATATTCCGCGCATTTTGCCGAAACTGCCGCCAAAATACCAACCTTATCTTTACCAAGTACACTGATTACAGCCTTCATTTAGTTCATCTCCAAAGATTATTTTGTGCCGAAAATACGGTCGCCCGCATCGCCGAGACCGGGCAGAATATAGCAGTGGTCGTTAAGTCTTTCGTCAAGACCGGCACAGTAAACCGGAACGTCGGGATGAGCCTTGGTAAAGGCTTCAAGACCTTCGGGTGCTGCAATAAGGCACATAAATTTTATATGACGCGGACCAAACTGCTTAACCTTGTTTACAGCGTCAATAGCGCTTCCGCCGGTTGCCAGCATCGGGTCAAGCACGAAAACGTCGCGCTCCTCAAGGTCGCTCGGCAGCTTGCAGTAGTAGGCCACGGGCTCGTGGGTTTCTGGGTCACGGTACATACCAATGTGACCAACCTTTGCTGCGGGTACAAGGCTTAAAACGCCGTCGGTCATGCCAAGACCTGCACGCAAAATCGGAACAAAAGCAAGTTTTCTTCCCTCAAGCACCTTTGCGGTGGTCTTCTGCATGGGTGTCTCAATTTCAACGTCGGTAAGCGGTAAATCTCTCGTTGCGTCGTAGCACATAAGCATTGCAATTTCGCTTACCAGCTCGCGGAACTGCTTAGAGCCGGTGTTTTTATCGCGCAAGATAGATAGTTTGTGCTGGATAAGCGGGTGATCCATAATAAAAACTTGATTTTCCATAATGTTTTCCTCCGTCTTATATATTTTCAAGGTCGCTGATTTTATCTATACGCGTCTGGTGGCGTCCACCCTCAAACGCTGTATCGCAAAAAATATCCACAAGCTCAAGCGCAAGTCCCGCACCTATAACGCGTCCGCCGAGGCAGAGCACGTTTGTGTTGTTGTGCAGACGGGTATATTTTGTGGAAAAATGGTCGGTGCATACAGCCGCGCGAATACCCTTTAGCTTGTTGGCGGCTATCGACATTCCAATGCCTGTGCCGCAAACAAGAATGGCCTTTTCGGCGCTTCCGTTTTGCACCTCTTTGCATACCGGTAGAGCAATATCCGGATAGTCTACCGAGTGGTTTTCATAAATTCCGAAATCTTTATATTCGATTCCGCGATTTTTAAGATGCTCGGTTATTGCGTTCTTTAGTTCCAGTCCACCGTGGTCACAGCCAATAGCAATCATTTTACTTTTTCCTCGCTTTCAGTTCTCTTTCGGCCTGCGGCAGTCGCAGGTAAACGGGCATAAGTTCGTCTGGCGTTACGGGGCTTTCGGTTTCGGCAGCCAGCGCAACACCGGTGGCATTTTGTATTTTAAGGTTTTGCGGTGCACAAACTACGTTAGGTAAAAAACAATTTTTCATTACCAAATCGGCACCGTCGCCTACCACAATAACCTTTTCTTTTATGCTTTCAAGCTCGCAAAGCAGCTCGTCAACCATCAAAGCGCGGTCGTGGCAAAGCCGTGTGACCGTGCCGTCCTTTGCGCGGAAAAGTGCGTTATAAACCTGGTTGCAGCGGGCATCCATTACGGGGCATATAACTGCATCTTCAAAATAAAGCATATATGCCATAGCCTTAAGTGTGGAAACCAGCACGCAGGGAAGTGCTCGCGGTGCAGCAAGACCTTTAACGGCGCTTATACCGATTCGAACACCGGTGAACGAACCGGGACCTGCCGCTATAGCAATACGGTCGATTTCTGAAACGTCGGTTTTTGTGGCGCTAAGCAGGTTGTCCATCATAGGCATAAGCGTTTGCGAATGCGTAAGCGGCACGTTGCTAAAGCAGTTACCCACAATTTCACCGTCGCGCGAAAGACAACAGGACGCTGCCTTTGCCGAGCATTCAAACGAAAGTGTCAGCATTTAAAACCCGCCTCCGTTTAAAACGATTTTTCTTTTACTAACGCCCAACTTTTCAATGCAAATATAGAGTGCATCGTCGGGCAGGGCGGCCAGAATATTTTCACTCCACTCAACTACGGTAATGCCGTCACCCTTTTCGGTGTAGTCAAAGTATCCGGTGGTTTCAAGATCTTCCCAGCCGCAAATTCGGTACATGTCAAAATGGTATATCGGCAAGGTGCCGCCCTCATATACGTTAACTATGGCAAATGTAGGGGAAGAAACCTCGCCCCTAAATCCCAGCCCGTCGCAAAGGCCGCGTGTAAAGCAGGTCTTTCCCGCGCCCAAATCGCCCGAAAAAGCAATAACCGTTCCGGGTTTCAACCTTTTTCCGAGAGCGGCAGCAAAGCTTTCGGTTTCAAGGGGACTATTAGTAATGTGTTCCAAAGCTTTCACCACCATTTTTTATTCTTACATAGTATAACATAAAACAGCATTGGAATAAAGTCATTTTAGAACATTTTTGAAGATATTTTTAATTTATTTTATAATACTTGAAGTTAGCGGCAAATTATTTTATAATATATACAAAATCGAAGGGGGTGACGGTATGGGCAGAATAATGGCCAAAGTGGCCGACTATCTGCGCGAGTGTGATAAAATTCTTCTTATTCTGTGTGTTGGTGCCAGTTGCTACGGCAGTATAGCCGTGCTTTCTGCAACCCGCAACAGTCAGGGCGCAAGCCAGTTTTTAACGCAGATTGCGGCAATGCTTATCGGCCTTTCCATAGCGGTTTTTATTTCCCTTTTCGATTATCGCAGATTCGCAAGGTTTTGGCCGCTTATAGCGGCGGGCTCGCTCATTCCGGTTATACTCACCTTTTTCATAGGATACGCGCCCGGCAACACAGACGACAAGGCCTGGCTGTTTATCGGCGGCGTTTCTTTCCAACCGTCCGAGCTTTTAAAAATTGCATTTGCAATAACCTTCGCGCTGCATTTAAGCAGTGTGGCCGGTCAAATCAACCGTTTTAAGAACGTTCTGCTTTTGTGTCTGCACGCTGCGGTTCCTATAGGGCTTATTTTCTACCAGGGCGACTTTGGTACAGCGCTTATTTTCTGCGTAATGTTCCTTGGTATGATGTTTGCCGCAGGACTCAAATGGATTTATTGGCTGATAGCGTCGCTTACGGCAGTTATCGCAGCACCCCTTGCATATTTCTTCGTGCTTAACGACGACCACCGCGAACGCATACTTTTGATGTTCGATATCGATGCCGATTTGCTCGGCGCGGGCTGGCAGCAATGGCGCGGCAGAATCGCCCTTGCCAACGGAGGCTTTTTCGGACAAGGTCTGTTTCGCGGCTCGCTTACCCAAATAAAAGACGGCGTACCCGAGGGACATAACGACTTTATATTCGTCTGCATAGGCGAAGAACTGGGAATGTTAGGTTGCCTTGCCGTGGTTATTTTGCTTTTGGCAATCTGCCTTAGAATAATGAGGGTTGCGCAAACCACCAGCGACGGTTTCGGAAAATTCATCTGTATCGGAATTTTCTCAATGCTTGCGGGACAGATAATAATAAACATAGGAATGTGCGTTTCGGTGCTCCCTGTTATCGGTGTTACACTTCCGTTTTTCAGCGCGGGCGGCACGTCGCTTATGTGTACGTTTATCAGTATCGGTATGGTACTTAACGTATATATGCACAAAAGCTCACTCAAGCTTCACCTGCACGATAATTAAAAAAAGACAGCTCATAAGAGCTGTCTTTTTTAATGCGACCGAGTCTATAAGCCGAGTTCTGTCTTGGACGACTATCTATCTCGACAGTAAATCGCTTTACTGCTCAAGCCACTTTTCAAGGCACATCAGGCGAATGTATAGCCTTATTTAGTGTTGCATCGGATAGGGTTTACAGGGCCGGTATGTCTCCATCCGGCCGGTGAGCTCTTACCTCGCCTTTCCACCCTTACCTCTGTGGGCGAGAAAATCTCGTCGAGTGATAAACACAAGCCGCAGAGGCGGTATATCTCTGTTGCACTTTCCCTTAAGGTCACCCTCGGCAGCCGTTAGCTGCTATCCTGCCTTATGATGCTCGGACTTTCCTCAGGCGTTGCCGCCCGCAGCCGTCTGGCCCGCTCGCAAGCGTAATTTTAACACAGAACACCCAAAAAATCAACACAAAAAGCGGTGCGTGGGAATATTATGGGATAGAAAAAGGGAGGAATCTTATGTTTGATATTACCACGCTTTTTAAAACTTTTTTGGGTGCAAACACCGCAAACGGTTTTGTTTCACATTTCGGCGACAGCTACAGCCCCGACGACGGTTGGCGTGCATACATAATAAAGGGCGGCCCCGGTACCGGCAAATCATCACTTATGAAGCAGATAGCGGCGGTCTTTGCAGAAAAGGGAAGCGAGGTTGAGCTTTGCCCCTGTAGCAGCGACCCCGACTCGCTCGATGCAGTAATAATACACGACAAAAAAGCAGTCATAATGGACGGCACCGCGCCCCACACCGTAGATCCCGCATACCCCGGAGCGTGTGAAACCGTAGTAAACCTGTCCGACTGCTGGGACAGAAAGGTTTTCTGCGGCAGGGAAGCGGAAATCATTGCCGCAACGCGCGAAAACAAAGCCCAGCATAACCGCGCTTCGCGCTACATATCGGTGGCGGGAGAGCTGCTTAAAAGCAATTATCAGCTCGCCGCCGGATGCACCGAGGAAGGAAAGGTAAAAGCCTTTGCGAAAAAGCTCGCACTCCGCACCATAAAGCGGGGAAGCGGGGCAAAAGAAAGCGTGCGCTTTTTGTCGGGTATAACACCTAAAGGACTTATATTCCTGCGTGGCGGAATAGAAAAATATTATACCACCGTCATAGCGGTAAAGGATGATAACGGTGCGGTTTCGGCGGCATTTATGAAGGAGATTCGCCGCACGGCACTTTCGCTTTCGCAAAGGATTATAACCTGCAAAAACACGGTAAATCCCGATGTTTTAGACCACGTTCTTCTGCCCGATTTATCGTTAGCGTTTTGCACCGAAAACCGCTATACACACCCGCTTGCCGTTACGCGCCGAATACACGCCCGTCGCTTTACCGATACGGTGTGTCTTAAAAACTGCCGCCAGAAAATAAACTTTAACCGTCGCGCGGCAGAGCAGCTTTTGCACGAGGCGGTAAGGGTAATCGGCGAGGCGAAAATGGTGCACGACCGATTAGAATCATACTATATTGATGCTATGGATTTTGAGAAGGTGGGCGGCATCACCGCCCGAATAATATCCGAAATCGAGGAATTAGGATAAATAAAAACGAGCAAACCGAGGTTTGCTCGTTTTTCTTATTCGGTTGCGGTATTTACAATTTCCAAATAACTTGTAACAGCATATACGGTCTGACCGCCGAATTCGAGCCGTGACCAGCCCTTGTCGCCGATTCCCGTGCGGGTAACGGTTTCACCGTTTTTAAGACAGTGTACAACGTTGCTGCCTTCGGTTGTCGCCTTATCTCGCAGATTTGTTTCATTCTTTGCGGTGACCAGTTCGCTGACGTCACGGAAGGTCTGCTCGTACACCGTTTGCGTTTTGCTGGAGGGCGTTTCTATAACCGACGATACTTCGTTTACTTTATCGGTCAGCAGTCTTGTGACGGCGTAAACAGTTTTTCCGCCGTATTCAAGGCGCGACCAGCCTGTAGTTTCGTTTACGGCGGTGCGTTTTATAAACTCGCCGTTTTTCAGCGTGCCCACAACGGGCGAATCCGTCGTGGGGCCCTCGCGCAGGTTTGTTTCATCCTTTGCGGTGATGTTGTCATCCTTGGGAGCAACACCGTCTGCCTGACTGCTGACGGGTGTCGTGTAGGAAAGGTCGGTCGTCAGATAGCTTGAAACCGCATAGACTGTTTTTCCACCGAAGTCTAGCCGCGACCAGCCGTTAGTTCCTATGCCGGTGCGCGTTGCAACCTCTCCGTTTTTAAGGGTGCCTACGGTGTTCCCGGAGGTGCTGGCAGAGTCGCGCAGGTTTACATAATCTTTTGCGGTTACCTGCTCGTTTACACTCTGATATATTTTATCCGCTTCGCTTGGTGCGGCCACGTCGTTCGGTCTGGCAGATGCGTTTTTAGGCTTTGCTGCCGCCATTTCAAAAAATGATACCACCAAATCGCAGTCACCGCCCACGCCCGACACACTGCCCTTGTCGGTGTGTTGCCAAAGGTCATATTTTCCGCTATAAGCGGGTGCAGCGGTTTGGGGATAGGGAATATCGGGGTAATGTGCAACCCAAATCTTTGTTATTGCTTCCAGCCTGTCTGCCGAAAAAGCAGAATCTGTAAGGTCGTTTACCGACGCGTAGAAGGCTGTGTCATATCCACAGGCCTTAATGCTGTTTATAAACGTCACAGCGCAGTCGGTACGCTCTTCCGTTGTCATACCGTACATACGGCTGTCGCTGTTTTTAAAGCCTTCACAGTCCCAAACAACAAGCGACACCGGATATCCCGCAATAGCCTCGGCGGTCCATTTTGCGTCGGCTGTTGCCTCGGCGGTATTTATGGCACTCGAAAAGAAATAAACACCGGTTAGTATGCCGTTCTTTTCAGCCTGCTGCAGGTTATAGTCTGCATAATCATCCTTGTATATATTGCCGTTTTCGGCGCGGTAGCCTATTCGTATAATGGCAAACTGAATATTACTGTTTTTCACCTTTGCCCAGTCTATTTTGCCCTGCCATTTTGAAACGTCTATTCCGTTCTGGCAACCCTTTTTAACCGTCAGCTTGTTGCTGTCTACGGCGGTGCCGCTTTGCTCTCTGCTGGGGATGGGGTCAATGGGCGGTGCCTCGGTGCTCGGCGTCGGCTTGCTGCTCACTTCTGAAGAGGTCGAAGTTTCGGTCTGGCTGGCGGCTGATGAATCGACGGTTTCGGTGAATGAAGAGTCATAATCGGCAGACGAAAGGGGCTCGCCCCCGCGCTTGCATCCCGAAAGAATCATCAGCAGACAAAGTGTGACTGCAAAAAGTCTAGAGCAACTACTTTTCATTATTGGTTTTCTCACCTATATAAGCCTCCAGTCTGTATATCGGCTGACCGAGGGAAGAAAAAATCTTTTCGTATTCGGTCATAATATTGTTTTCAAAACCACTTGCGTGCAGGTCTAGAGAGACGTTTTTAAGCGCAAATCCGTTCTGCGAAAATTGCTCGAGTGAAAACTCAAAAAAGTGCATATTATCGGTTTTTTGATGTATTTCTGCACCGGGAGCCAAAATTTCTTTATATATCTTTAAAAAGCGGGGTGCAGTCAATCTGTGCGCCGCATATTTTTTCTTAGGGAACGGGCAGGAGAAGTTAAGGTATATTCTTTCTATGCTCTTATCCCTAATAAAACGGGGTAAATATTCGGCACCGCAAAGCAAAAAGTGAAGATTAGGCAGGTTTTCGCACTGCTCGCAGGCGGTGACCAAAACGTTTGCGGTTTTTTCGACCGCCAAAAAGTTTATATCGGGGTTTCTCTCGGCAATCTCACGTGCAAACCCGCCTTTGCCGCACCCAATTTCGAGGTGCACGGGGTTGTGGTTGCCGAAAATACTATAAAAATCTAAATATTCCTTGGTAAGCACGGCGGTGATTTCGTTTCTGTCCTCAACCCGAAGCACGCTAAGGTTTTTGCAGGCAGAGAGCCGTTCTTCCAAGTGTTTTTTCTTTCTCATTCGCAAGGAAAATCACATCCTAAAAAGTATAGTAGAATTATACCATACTATAAAAACACCGTCAAGAAGGCGCCCCTTCACGGTAAAACGCGTGTTAAACGGTTGCAAACAAATTGGTATGGTGTTAAAATAGGAAAAAAGGGGGGCGGAAAATGCAGCTCAGCATAAAAAACGGCACGGTTGACCTTTCGGGCGAGCCGATTTTAACCGATATAAACATAGAAATCAATACCGCGTCCCGAATTGGCGTCGTCGGCAGAAACGGCTGCGGCAAAACCACGCTTTTGCGTCTTCTGTCGGGCGAGCTTCGGCTGGCCCCAAAAGAGGGGTTTGATGATAGCAGTTTTACCGTTTCGGGCAAGCCTGTTATTGCTACGCTCAACCAAATGACCTTCGCAGATGACAACGTAACACTCTTAGATGAACTGCGCTCGGTGTATACCGATATTTTAGAAATGCAGGAAAGGCTTTCATTACTGCAAAGCAAAATGGAAAACAGTCAGGACGAAAATATAATAGCCGAATATTCTGACCTTTTAGACCGATTCACCCTAGCGGGTGGCTTTTATTTCGAAAAGGAATACGAGGCGGCAATAAAGCATTTCGGCTTTGGGGAAGAGGAAAAGAGAAGAAAACTTTCCGAGTTTTCGGGAGGACAGCGCACAAAAATAGCATTTTTAAAGCTTTTGCTTTCAAAACCCGATTTACTACTACTGGACGAGCCGACAAACCATCTTGATATTGAGGCGGTTTCGTGGCTTGAGGAATATTTAAAAAACTATAAAAAGGCGTTCGTTGTCGTATCGCACGACCGAATGTTTTTGGATAATACGGTGCAGACCGTGTACGAAATTGAGCACGGAAAAACACACCGCTACGTCGGAAACTATACTGATTTTGTAAAGCAAAAGCGCATAGAGCGTGAAAACACGCAAAAGCAGTATATAGCACAGCAAAAGGAAATTGCTCATCTGTCCGACCTTGCCGACCGTTTCCGCTACAAGGCAACCAAGGCTGCTATGGCGCAGTCGAAGCTAAAGCAGATAGACCGTATTGAAAGAATAGACGCACCCGAAAACGAGGACCGCCGCACCTTCCACGCGACGATAGAGCCCGAGGTGCGTTCTGCCAAGGACGTGCTGTCGGTAAAGGACCTGCAAATCGGGTTTGATAGCACGCTTACCACCGCAAGCTTCGAAATGAAACGAGGGGATAGGGTAGGAATTTTGGGCGGCAACGGTCTCGGAAAATCCACGCTGCTTAAGACCCTTATGGAAATTATTCCCGCGCGCGGCGGCAGTTTTCGTTTCGGCGCCCTGGTAAAGAAAGGCTATTTCGACCAGCAAATGGCGCTTTATAAAGGCAAGACTACTGTGCTTGACGACTACCGTACCGCATTCCCTAATAAAAACGATTTCGAGGCGCGCAGTGCGCTCGGCGCATTTCTTTTCAGCGGTGAGGAGGTCTATAAAACGCTCGATATGCTGTCGGGCGGCGAACGTGTCCGTCTGGCACTCTGCAAGCTTTTCGGCACGAAACCTAATCTGCTGCTGCTTGACGAACCTACAAACCATATGGATATTATAGGCAAGGAAACGCTCGAGGATATGCTCTCCTCTTACGAGGGCACACTTATATTCGTATCGCACGACCGTTATTTTGTAAAAAAACTGGCAAACAAGCTCTTGGTCTTTGAAAACGGCGGCGCCACCTGGTACGAATATGGCTACGAGCAGTATGAAAACACCCGCACTCCGGTGCCGGAGCCTGTGGCGGCCGAAAAGCCTACTATAGTTAAGACGAAGAAAGGCTACACTACCCCTTTAAAAGAACGCTCCAGACTCCAGCGTGAGCAGAAAAAGGCGGAAACCAAAATTTCCGAGCTTGAAAATAAAATCGCTGAGCTTGAAAGCGAGCTTCAAAACGAGCAGAACATAAGTGACTATCTAAAACTTTCAGAACTTCAGTCAGAACTCGAACAAGCCAATAGCGCACTTGAAACCGAAATGGAAAACTGGGCAACCGTTTCGGCAATGCTTGAAGAGATGCAATAAAAGGACTTGAGGAAAACTCAAGTCCTTTTTATATCATTTTAATTTTAAAGGGTTTGCAACATTCTTTTGCACATTCGAGCATTGATTTTGTGCCCCTGCTTTTTCCATCCCAAAAGCAAATTACACAGTCGCAAATTTCCGCCATCTGCTTGTTGCGCCTTGGCCCTGCGCTTTTGCCGTATTTATCCCAGTCGGCGGGGTATTTTTCAACATTAAACCCGTTTTCTTTTGCATAACGCTCGCCCAAAGCATCGGCACCGCTTGCGCACCCCGAAACGATAACAATATTGTTTTCCTTTCGGATATTAGACAGGCAAAAATCAATATACTGTTTTGCCTCATCATAATTATCGTAATCTCGGCACCCTGCAATTACTACTCTTTTTGTGGGCAAATTCCTTTTGAACATACATACTACCTCAATAAAAAAGCACACCCCGAAGAGTGTGCCGAAAAAGTGCTCTCTCGGTTTCGCTACCACACTACACCGACTTCCAACACGGAAATAAGAGAGACACCTTTTACCAAGGATAGTCTCCCGTGTTAGAAGTCATTTATTCGAATGTAGTGTGGTATGTTCATATAATATCACAAATAATGAAAAATTGCAACCAACATACAAATATTGTAGGGTATAAAAAAAGGACTCGGTTTCCCGAGTCCTTTTAAAAATTTTAGTTATTACTTGCGGAGAGCCTCTTCAACCGAAACTGCACAAGCAACGGTAGCGCCAACCATCGGGTTGTTACCCATACCGATAAGACCCATCATCTCAACGTGGGCAGGAACAGAACTGGATCCTGCGAACTGAGCGTCAGAGTGCATACGGCCGAGAGTATCGGTCATACCGTAGGAAGCGGGGCCGGCAGCCATATTGTCGGGGTGGAGGGTACGTCCTGTACCGCCGCCCGAAGCAACAGAGAAATACTTCTTGCCAAGCTCGTTACATTCCTTCTTATAGGTGCCTGCAACGGGGTGCTGGAAGCGGGTGGGGTTGGTGGAGTTACCGGTGATGGAAACGTCAACACCCTCCTTGTGCATTATGGCAACGCCCTCACGAACGTCGTTAGCACCGTAGCAGTTAACCTTTGCGCGAAGACCGGTGGAGTATGCCTTGCGGAATACTTCCTTAACCTCGCCGGTGTAGTAGTCCATTTCGGTTTCAACGTAGGTGAAGCCGTTTATACGGGAAATGATCTGTGCGGCATCCTTGCCGAGACCGTTTAAGATAACGCGAAGTGGCTTCTGACGTACCTTGTTTGCCTTTTCGGCAATACCGATAGCGCCTTCAGCAGCAGCAAAAGACTCGTGTCCTGCAAGGAAAGCAAAGCACTCGGTCTCCTCCTCGAGCAGCATTTTGCCGAGGTTGCCGTGGCCGAGACCAACCTTACGCTGGTCAGCAACCGAACCGGGAATACAGAAAGCCTGAAGACCCTCACCGATAGCGGCAGCTGCGTCAGCAGCGCGGGTGCAGCCCTTCTTAATAGCGATAGCACAGCCAACTATGTATGCCCAGCAGGCATTTTCAAAGCAAATGGGCTGAATTTTCTTAACCTGATCGTAAACGTTAAGACCTGCGTCTTTAGTAATCTGTTCTGCTTCTTCAAGGGAAGCAATACCATAGCTTGAAAGAACTGCATTGATTTGATCAATTCTTCTCTCATAAGATTCAAATAAAGCCATCGTTACTACCTCCTTAAATTATTCTTTTCTGGGGTCGATAACGCGAACAGCATCATCAACGCGACCGTACTGACCCTGTGCCTTTTCCCAAGCGGTGTTAGCGTCGTCGCCCTTCTTGATGAAGTCGGTCATCTTGCCAAGGTTTACAAACTTGTAGC
>JAZUOJ010000004.1:0-6473 GCA_045604625.1 Acutalibacteraceae bacterium
GCCATCGCCGACCTGCTTTGCGGCGACCAAAACCCGAGCGGTAAGCTGTGTGACACCTTCGCAAAGGAATTTACCGACTACCCCTCTGCCGAGCATTTTAACGATTCGGACGATTACCTTAAATATTACGAAGACGTATACGTAGGCTACCGCTATTTTGAAACAATAGAGTCGGCACGCGACAAGGTGTGCTACCCGTTCGGTTTCGGCCTTTCGTACACAACCTTTATGACCTCTGACGTCAAGGTTATTGACGACGGCGAGGAAATTTTTATTACGCTAAAGGTTAAAAATACCGGAAAGTGTGCCGGACGCGAGGTTATACAGGTTTACTACAGCGCACCGCAGGGTGTGCTCGGCAAACCCAGATACCAGCTTGCCGCATTTAAAAAGACAAAGCTGCTTGAGAGAGGCGAAAGCGAAAAGCTTTCACTTAAATTCCCGATTTCGGCTATGGCAAGTTACGATGACCTTGGAAAAATACAAAAGTCCGCCTACGTGCTTGAGGCCGGTGAATATAAAATATTTGTGGGCAACTCGGTAAGGAGTCTTGCAGACAGCGGTTACACCTACAAATGCGAAGAAAACCGCATAACCGAGCAACTGAGTGAGATGTGTGCTCCCGACGAGCTGGAAAAACGTATGCTGGCAGACGGAAGCTTCACGGAGATGCCCAAAGCAGAAAAAAAGGACCACCACGATAAGCAGCCCGAATTTACATACAAAGAAACCGAAAAGCCCTATATGCTTTACGATGTTTTCGAGGGTAAATGCAGTCTTGACGATTTTGTTTGTCAAATGACCGACGACGAGCTTATACATATGACCGGCGGTTACGGCAATACCGGCGTTGCAAATACACTTGGAATGGGCGGAATTAACCGTCTTGGCATTCCCAACGTTATGACGACCGACGGCCCTGCAGGCGTCAGAATCTGGCCCGAGTGCAACTGTCCTACCACCTGCTGGCCCTGTGCAACGCTTGTTGCCTGCACGTGGGACCCCGAACTTGCAAAGGAAATTTCTGTGGCAGGTGCTAAAGAGGTTATAGAAAACAACCTGTCAATCTGGCTTACCCCCGCCATAAACATTCACCGCAACCCGCTTTGCGGCAGAAACTTTGAATACCTTTCGGAAGACCCGCTGCTCGCCGGCAAAATTGCCGCCGCAGAGGTTAAGGGTATGCAGTCTATGGGCGTTGCCTGCTCTGTAAAGCACTTTGCCTGCAACAATAAGGAAACAAACCGAAAAGAGTCAAATTCCATAATATCAGAGCGCGCCTTACGTGAGATCTATCTGCGTGCATTCGAGATAGTCGTAAAGGAAGCCGACCCGTGGACCATTATGACCGCCTACAACAAAATAAACGGCAGACATACGTCTACAAACTATGAGCTGATAACCGGTATTTTGCGCGGCGAATGGGGCTATAAGGGTATGGTAACCACCGACTGGTCGACCACGGCCGACCCGATAGCAGAGATTATAGCCGGCAACGATATTAAAATGCCGGGTCGCGACCACGCTCAGTTAAAGGCTGCGCTGGAAAGCGGCAGGGTAACACGCGGTGACATTGCCGTATGTGCCAAGCGCGTGCTTGATATGATACTTAAGCTAAACTAAAAAAAGAAAACTGTCATTTTCCCTTGCGGGAGAATGGCAGTTTTATATTTGCTAATATAAGCATTATTGACCCCAACACTATCATACTTAAAAGCACCGTGTATATTAGCCCCGTCACCAAAGAAAACATACTGGCGCTGGTTATTCCCAGCCTTGCAACCGAGCCGGAAAACAAAACGTATAGCGGGAAAGCAAGCAGCATAACCGCCGCTCCGCTGACTCCGCTTCGCAGAAAGAAGCTGCCGCCGCATCTGCCTGCACACCAAAACAGGAGCGCCGACAGCACTAAAAGCGACGCTCCCGCGATAAAGATAACGGGATGTATATAACGGCTGATAACGCCTATATATTTTACGGGTGCCGAATAGGTGTAAACGCTATAGGTCTTTGCGCAAAGCGAAACAAGCCGCGTTATGTTTTCGTCGCCCTTGTCGCCCTCGGCTTTAAGCTCTATCCCGTTTTCTGCGGCATAGTCTTCTACCGCCGTATAAAGGCCGGTTTTAAAGGCGTCTACCTCGTATTCCCCGCCTGAAAAGGCTGTGTCTACCGCGCGGTTAATATCTTCCCTTAACAGCTTGCTGTCAAAACCAGCCGAAAAGAAGTCGGCAGGCAGTCCCCCGGGGATGGCATAGGACTGAAGGTCGTTTAAAATTTCGCCCTCGACGTGCGACACATATTTATCTGTTATAAACAGCTTTACTACACTAGGACTAAAAACGGTGCCTAAAATTAAACACACTACCGCAAGCGCCGATATAAACGCCGCCGCAAAGGCAAGCACGGTGCCGACAAATTTTCTTAACACATTTTTATCCATACCGCACCTACTCATCATAAAGTATTCTGGGCCCCGAAACGTAGCTTGCCGAAACGACAAAACGATACCTTGTAATCCCGAGTGCATCGAAAGGATAGCAGGTATAGATTACAAGATTTTCCTTTTCTGCGGCAAGGTCATACCACGTGGTATCCCAGGCAATTTTTACTTCTGCGCTTTCCACCCTGTAAACATAGCTGCCGTAATTGGTTTCAACCTCGATAGTATCGCCCACCGCGCAATCACCCAGGGTGTGCAAATATGTATTATTGTGTCCCGAAAGCAATGCGGTGGTGCCGCTTCCGATATACATAGAACCAAGATACTGACAAACACCCTTTTTTAAAAGCTCATCCCCGTCACCGTAATACAGCGGTGCGGTTATGTCTGCGGAAGGTATACGTATCTCGCCGAAACAGTCGCCGTATTTTGGAAAGGTTATCTTGCTGGAGGGAACCGCTTCGGTATAACCGTCAATACGGGTAAGTTCCTGCGACTCGTGAATTGAGTTTCCACCTGTTATTAAGCTCCACAACACCGATATATCGGCGGCAGCAGAGCCGAATGCTGCAAAAATCAGCATATATCCGGCTAAGGCAAAGGCTAACGGCGTTAGTATACGCGCCGTTAGCCCCCTCATATCTTTTTTAGTTTTCACGGCAAAAAAGGTCTTTCTTTTTTGCTACTGCCAGAGCACCGCAAACCGCGATAGCCAAAGCGCCGAACACCGCCGCAACCGCGGAAACGTTAAACCCGCTACCGGTGGTTTTAATAATCGGTCTGTCCTCAAAACGAATAGCGCCGTCCCAATCGGTAATTACAACGTCTTTTCCGTTGAAAATAAGCGAAAGGTTAACAACCGCACAGGCATTTTGTCCTGCCTTCAATACAGCACTGCGTATTGCCTGGGGCATTTTTGCGATATCAACCATCTGTCCATCATAATATTTTGTGTTGGCAAGGGTTGTGTCGGTTACAAGCTTTTTACCCTCGTTTACAAACTTCATAATTTCTTTATACTGTTCCTCGGTAATATCACCCTCGGTGCTTACGTAAAACGCCTTTGCCTGATTTACGTAGTTAACAGGAATTATGAACTTAATGGTTTTTCCGTCTATTACGTGTTCTTCAACAGCCGAAAGGTCGGCAATTACCTTCTTTTCGTTTTCGCCGTAGGTTCCGGCAGCCGATGCCGAAAAACTAAACACCGAAAGCAACATAACAACCGATATAATAAAAGCAATTATTTTCTTCATTGCTATACCTCACTTAAAACATTTTCTACATTGTACCATATTTTTTATGCCGTGTAAACCGATTTTTATGACATAGCCGCGAGAAATTTTGTTTTTTATAAAATTAATCTTCTATTCTGTGGAGATATTTGGTATAATAAGTAAAGATAATGTAAAATGGATGCGGGGTGACCAAATTTTGAACATAAATATCGACGGACTAAATATACATTACATCGACGAAGGCGAGGGAGAACCGCTTCTTATGCTGCACGGCTGGGGCGCTTCTTGCCAGTCCTATAGAGGTATCATCGACGCGGTAAAACATAAATACCGTTGCATTGCGCTCGACTTTCCCGGTTGCGGTCAAAGCGACGTGATGAAAAACCCCTGGACTTTAGAGGATTACGTTATTCTTGTTAAAAAATTCATAGACACACTCTCGCTTGAAAACCCGATTATGTTCGGTCACTCGCACGGCGGCCGCGTTACGCTTAAGATGGCGGCAGAGGGTATCGTTTCGCCTAAAAAAATAATTTTGCTTGATTCTGCGGGGCTCATACCTAAAAAAACCGCAAAACAGAAGTGGCGCGCCGGCAGTTTTAAGGCTATAAAACGTGTTTTAACCCTTCCGCCCCTTGCAAAACCCTGCGCAGGGCTTTTAGACCGCGCACGTGCACACTATGGCTCGGCAGATTATAACGCCGCACCACCCGTGCTTCGTCAGACGCTTGTAAGTCTGGTTAACACCGACATTCGCGATATTTTGCCGCGCATTACCGCCTCTACCCTGCTTATTTGGGGCGAAAAGGATACCGCTACACCGCTAAGTGACGCGAAAATAATAGAAAAATCTATAAAGGACTGCGGCCTTTGCGTTATACCCAACACCGGTCACTGGTCGTTTGTTGAAAATCCCGCTATGGCACACGCAATTATAAGAAACTTTTTAGGAGCATAAAAATGGAATATATTTATCCTGTCGCCAAGGCATTGCTTATACTGGCGCTTTCGGCTTGCGCCGTTTTTAACCTGACCCGCCAATTCCAGATGCTGCAGCAAAACTCATATTTTGCCTCGCGCTATTTCGGTTGGTTAAAACTAAACTGCAGATTTATTTTCGCCAACGTAATATTCTTGGTTTTGGGAGTTCTTTGTGGAATTTTCCTGCTTTTCAGACTGGAAACGTTTCGTTTTATTTACACAATAATACCCCGCACCGAAACCTTGGCATATGTTTGTACGGCGGTAGGCGGCGCTTTACTGCTGATTACTGCTTTAGCGGCATACATATTTGCCGCACGTGCGGTAGGAAAAAACAAAAAGTCAATAAAACCACTCGTCCTCACAGCCAGAATCAAGCGTATGTATGCTGTGGCTGCAATTATTTCTCTTTTACTTTCGGCAGCATTTTTATATTTTGACGGCGTTTATGCTTTGGCCGTTTATTGTGTTTTGCTCGCCTTTACCTTTGTACCGTCTTTTTATACGCTTTTTTTGCTATTGCTGTTAAAGCCTGCTGAAAAGCTTATAGCCAAGCACTATGTAAACGATGCCAAGAAGATACTTAGAAATTCGCCGGTTCTCACCGTAATAGGAATTACCGGAAGTTTTGGAAAAACCGGAACAAAGTTTATAATAAAGCGTCTGCTTGATGAGGCGTTTAACGTTACCGCCACACCCGGCAGCTTTAACACCCCTATGGGCGTTGTTCGCACGGTACGCGAAAATCTGCGCGCCGAAAGTGAAGTTTTCCTTTGTGAGATGGGCGCAAAGCGCCGCGGCGACATTAAGGAAATTTGCGATATTGCAAACCCCGATATCGGCGTTATCACCTCGGTTGGTCCGCAGCACCTTGATACCTTCGGCTCGGTTGACACGGTTGCCGACACAAAGTTCGAACTCGCCGATGCCGCCAAAGAGGTATTTTTAAACTACGATAACCCCATAATACGTGAGCGCGGCAAAAATTATAACACCACGTCATACGGCACTACGTCCGACTGTGACGTCTGGGCCGATAACATCTCATACGGCAGCTTTGGCGCATCTTTTGACGTTATATGCGACGGTGATAAAATACCGGTCGTTACCCGACTGCTTGGAAAACACAACGTGCTTAACATAACAGCCGGCGTAGCGGTAGCAAAAAAGCTTGGAATCAACGACAACTCCATAGCCTATGCCGTTTCGCGTCTGACCCCTACCGAACACCGACTTGAGCTTAAAAGCTTCATAAACGGTGCTATGCTGATAGACGACGCCTACAACGCAAACCCCGAGGGCTCTATCGAAGCGGTTAACGTGCTTTCAAGCTTTGAGGGCAAGAAAAAAATTATTGTAACGCCCGGCCTTGTCGAGCTTGGTGACAGCGAATATAAATATAATTATAATTTAGGACTTGCAGCGGCGGAAAAATGCGATATAATTATACTTGTCGGCAAACAGCGTTCGGTTCCTCTTTGCGATGCCATAAACACTACCGATTTTAATAAAGAAAACCTTTTCGTGGTTTCGGCCTTTGCCGAAGCTATGGAGAAGCTTCGCACCATTGCCGACGAAAATACCGTCGTTCTTTTTGAAAACGACCTGCCCGATAACTATTTAAAATAACCTTTTGGGGGTAAATTTATGCAGATAAATGTTGCCGTATTCTTCGGTTGCTGCTCGGTCGAGCATGAGGTTTCCATCATCTCAGCCGTTCAGGCAATGCACAGTATGGACCGCGAAAAATATAACATTATACCCGTTTACGTTACCAAAGACGGTGTTATGATGACGGGCGACGACCTTTTTGA
>JAZUOJ010000005.1:0-3150 GCA_045604625.1 Acutalibacteraceae bacterium
ATAACCTCGGGAGTTTCCGAAAGCCAGAAAGAGCCTTTGTCAACCAGTGTATAGAGGGCGGTATTGTAAAAAATGGGGCAGCCCTCCGAATTAAACGCGTCGTCGCGATAGGTTATAACCGAATCGTAACCCTGTAAAGTATCGGTAAGGTAAGCGTAATGCCACTTGGTAGCCTCCTGAAAGCCTATTATACCGGGTTTCTCGTTTTCTATATCGTCAACAATTAAATCCGCACGGTAAAACCAGCTTTTTTTGCCAAAGTCCGTAGGACTTATACACCTCAGGTTGTAGCTCATCATTTTTATGTCACCGTTGTTTTCCACATCAATCTGAACCTGAGCTTTATTTTCTTTATAATGGGGATAATACCAGACAAAGCTGATTCCGAACGCAATAACAAGCGTTAATAGAACTGAAATTATTGATATAATTATTTTTTTCTTTTTCATAATATTTCCTCGTTTAATCAGTGCTTTTCGTAATTATACAATAGTTTTAAACAAAGTTCAATACTCGTCTACGAGAGACATAGCAAACCCACCTGCATAGAGCAAGTGGGTTTTAAGTGGATTTTTATTGTCAGAAAGCCGAAACCTGGAGCATACCGTAAGCATACCATTGACCCATTTTAAACATAGAATCACCACAGTAGTGAGCTCCGTCAAACTCGCTATTCTCATTGTTGTTCTCATACTTGGATTTACACGTTGATGTGTCAATCCATATGGAATCGGCAAGCTTAGTAGTTGAAGAAGTGCTGTTCTGATACAACCCGACAGATGTGATTCCTATTATGTTTTTGGTGGTTGCCTCGGGAACGTACCAGAGAGATGCATTGTTCGTCTTGTGGGTGTTTACGGTATCCGAGTACACCCAGCCATTATAGGTCTGGTCAGCATTTAACAATGGATTATAGAAGGTATTGCTATTGTATGCGGCAATACCGCCGTCAACAAAACCTATATGAGCATCCGCATCCCTTGATTCAAAGGCTGTACGCACCTTGTTTACAAGAATATTCTGCAAGTCTCCATATTGGTTTGCCCATGCCTCAACGCAGGAGTCACTTTCGCCCTGATGCCACATAAATGACCTTATATTAATCTTATCGGCGCCGTGCATTATGGCGATTTCATTAAGCGCAGAATCCACATAAGAAAGCATATTATCCGCAAGATAACCGCCTAAATCATTATAAATGTTCTCAGCATTAGAGGCATTATTATAATTACTTTCATATAACCAGTTACCGCCGAGATAAGTACCTGCCGCGGCATATTTAATTATATACCACTCTTCATTTTTTGTAGCTTCATTAGTTGCAAGGTAATAGGCAAGACCTACCTCAGGACCAAACCAACGGTCTGCCTGACCGCCTATACCCAAACGGAAGGTTTCAAATGAATCATTTGAATAGTGTGTTCTCCAGTTAGAGAGACCATCATCACTGTTTATATTGTTGTATTTGATTTTTATGTTTGAGAAATCTGTATCGCCAACCGCCGCTTTAACCTCGTCAGTCAACGGGCTTGCGCCGTAAGTATTGGACTGACCGCAGAGGATAATTACGTTTGCCGTTTTACTCTTCAAGGACATTGTTTCTTTCATACTCAAATAAATAGGTGCGGTAACCGTTACCTCCTGTTGATTTAAAAGCGCCATATCATTATCATCAATAACTTCATCGCCATTCAGATCGCACACATACTTCTGAATTGTTGAAAGACCCGACGTGTTATTAATTGCCTTTTTTATAGCGGTTATATCGGCCGCTGTGAACGCCACGCTATCGAAATCAAAGTCACCTTTAAGATAGACATCTGTATTTATCTGATGACCGTTGACAAGTTTTTCAAGAAGCGAGCAATCAATAACATCCAACGCTCCGTCGCCGTCAATATCGGAATTGAAATAATCCGAATCATCAAATGTATCTTTCGAAAGCACTATATTTACAAGCTGCTGATAGTCTTTGGCATCTATAATCTCATCTTCCACAATATCACCGATATCAACCAACGAATAAGATGTGTTTTGGGATGCTATTACTTTATATTCACCGCTTGTCTCAAATATAGGACAAGAGCCCTGAACATTGGTTTTCTGTCCCCAGAGTTGTTCTGACATTGAACTTTGAAGCAAATATGCAACTTCGCCCGATGCAAATTCTTCCATAGTCTTGCATATTGACGTGCTTGTGCCATCTGCCGTTATACTTCCCTTTGCAGAATTACCTATACCGTTCTGGGAAGTTCCTGTACCGTCTTTTGCACAATCAGAAAGGTAATAACAATAAGAGAGCTTTGTTTCAGATGAAGCACCGCCTGCGAAACCACCGCAATAATTATTGACAGCATTCGCAACACCTGCGTTATAGCAATTCTTAATGTTACCGCTCGTATAGCCGACTGCGCCGCCAATATACGAATTACCCGATGAAACAGTACAATATGTGTAGCAGTTTTCAATAGTACCCGCATTCTGACCGCAAAGACCGCCTATATATTGATTTCCGCTGAAATACGAGTTATCAATGCCCGTTTTCTTAATAGTTGCGCCCGAACCTACATATCCGAACAAACCGGCATAAGACTTTGTAGAATCATTTATATACAAACCGTTAACGGTGTAACCCTGACCGTCAAACATACCTTTGTATTGATATGTAGCATTACCTATGGGTTCCCAAACTCTGAAGTCAGATGCGTTTGCGTTCAATACTCCGTAGGAGGGAAGCACAGCGTTATTATCTGTAATATCGCAAAGAAGGACTGCGTTTGCGCTATTGTCACCGGCATTTACATTGGCACTGAACCAATAAAGCTCACCGGCATTGGAAATCTCATAAACATTTTCTTTAGTGCCGTCACTGTTAAGATCGTATTTGTCCGTTGTAAGGGTCGGAACCTCATACTTTCCGCAATTATTACAAAAGCCGTTTGTGTAACCTACATTACAAGGGTCGGCAGGGTTTGTAGCCACTGCTTTGAAATTGCTTCTTATGGTGTCAACGTTACCCGTTGTAATATAGTAAGCGTAAGAATAGGGACTGTAACTCTTGAATGTAAATGTATCAACAGCCGCAATGTAAGACGTGGGACTCTCGGTAGCAGGCGAAACAGTTGTAGAAAGGTGGCTGTTGAAAACACC
>JAZUOJ010000006.1:0-25637 GCA_045604625.1 Acutalibacteraceae bacterium
AAGGGTATAAAATACCAAATGGACATTTTCGGCGTCTGCATTTTAGGACTGGTAACAGGAGTAGGCGGTGGTGTAATACGCGATGCAGTTATCGGTAATGCTCCCGTTACTGCCATAAAAAATCCGCTTTTTGCAACGGTGGCGGTGGTTGCATCACTTTTTGCGTTTGTTATAATCTACCTCCTCGGTAAAAAAGGTAATGAGGATAGCAAGATGTATACGGTTCTTATGTTCGCGGCAGATACATTGGGACTTGCCGTATTTACAAATACCGCCCTTACAATAGCGCGGGAGGTTGGTATTACAAGTGCATTGGCGCTGATTTTCCTCGGTACGGTTACCGGTGTGGGAGGCGGCGTTCTGCGTGACGTTTTCTGTGGTGACGTGCCGTATATATTTAAAAAACACGTATATGCTTTAGCGTCGGCGGCGGGTGCACTAGTGAATATTATACTTTATTCGTTCGCACCGCAAAACCTATCCTTTATATTCGGAATGTTGACGGTTATTGTGCTTCGTATTCTGGCGGCACATTTTAAATGGAATCTGCCGAAAATAAAATATTTCTAAAACAAAAAGGTCTGAGTTTTCTCAGACCTTTTTTCGTATTATAGCCGTGCCGCACGGTGGCAATATAATATTTCCGTCACGGATTTCTCCAAGTAAAGCAACAGCGTTTTCGTATCCTTCGGGCAGCGGTAAAAGTTCTTCTTCACACCAACGGTTAACCGCCACAAAGACAGATTCATTATTGTCCACTCTCTCAAACGAGAAAAGACCGAGCCTGCAAAGATGTGGCACAAATTCGCCCTCACGGAATGCGCTGCACTCGCGGCGAATTTTACCTAGCGTTCTGTAAAACTCCAGTATTTCGTTATCCTCTTTGCCCCAGGGATATCCGCCTCGGCAGAACGGGTCACCGTAACCCTGCATGCCTGCCTCGTCTCCGTAGTATATAGACGGTACACCGGGCAGGGTAAACTGCAGTAAAGCCGCTAAAGCCAGACGCTTTTTGGCACTTTCGTATTCCTGCTCACTTAAAAATCTGGTCGCTTGCCACTCGCGGTTGCCGTTTTCCTCGGTTCCGAGACGTGTCAAAATGCGCGCCGTATCGTGAGAACCAATGTGGTTCATAAGCGTATGAAGTGCAGGTGAGGGATAGTTTTCGCAAAGCGACATAACCGTTTCGCAAAGCGGTTCGGCGTTTCCGCCCTTTACAAAATCTATTATCGCGTCGGCAAGCGGATAGTTCATAACGGAATCAAGCTGATTACCCAGTAAGAAACGCCTACGGTGGGAATAGCTGATTTTATTTGTCGCATCCTCCCAAACCTCTCCAAGCAGATAGGCGTCGGGGTTTGCGCGTTTTACGGCGACGCGTATTTTGTCCAAAAATTCGTCGGGCAATTCGTCGGCAACGTCGAGTCGCCATCCGCTTATACCGTATTTTGACCAGTGGGCTATAACACCGTTTTTTCCGGTTATGAATTCCGTAAAGCCTTCATCGTTTTCAAGCGTTTCGGGAAGGGAGGGGACGCCCCACCAGCAGGAATAGTCGTCGGGCCAGTTTTTAAAATTAAACCAACTGCGGTATGGCGAATCCTTCGACTGATAGGCGCCAACGTCCTTGTAGCGTCCAAGCTTGTTAAAATATCTGCTGTCGTGTCCGGTGTGCGAAAAAACGCCGTCTAAAATTACCGAAATTCCCAGCTTTTTAGCATCGGCACAAAGCCTTTTAAGGTCGCGCTCATTACCAAGCAGCGAATCTATCTTCATATAATCGGCAGTATTGTAACGGTGGTTGGAGTGTGCCTCAAAAATGGGGTTAAAGTAAATGCAGCTGACCCCCAAATCTTTGAGGTAGGGAAGTTTGCATCTGACACCCTCAAGGTCGCCGCCGTAGTAATCGTTGCCAAGCTGACGTTTTTCCTCATTTTGCAGGTATGCGGGCTGCTCGTACCAGTTGTTTTGAATAAAGCGGTCTTCGGGCACGTTTTTATGGCGCTTTCCGCTGCTAAAAAAGCGGTCAGGGAATATTTGGTATATTATTCCGCCTTTAAGCCAGTCGGGGGTGGTGAAGCACTTGTCGTACACGGTTTGCTGCCACATGCCGCCCGAGTCTGACACTATACCGGCCGAGCCGTCACCCTTGGTAACGAACATAGTACCAAAGTCACTTTCGTATCTAAACGAATACCAATAAAGCCCTGTCGATAGGGTGACCTCACATTCATAAAAACGGTATTCACCCTGCGCATCTGCGGGCAACATTAAAATTTCGTGGCTTTGCTCGCCGTCTTTGTTTATTACTAAAAAAGCTCTATGTACCTTAGCATCATTATGCAAAAGCAGCCGTAGCCGCAGAGGTGTATCTGCGGCCACAGCTCCGATATGGGTTCTATATTGCTTATCGCGTGAGTCAAAGGGGTAGTTGTGCATTTTTATCCCTACTTTAAAGCAGTAGTATTCCAAATATTTTTAGCGTAGTCCTCGATAGAACGGTCGGCTGCAAAAATGCCCGATTTTGCAATGTTGGTAAGCGACATCTTGTTCCACTTGTCGCGGTCACAGTAAAGCTTTGTTGCCTTTTCCTGAATCTTGCAGTAGTCGGCAAAGTCGGCAAGTGCCATATAGTAGTCCACAGTTTTAAGTGTGTTGGCAATAACCGAGAAATCCGTTCCGCCCACACCGCGGTCAATAAAGTCGATACACTCGCGCAGAACTGCGTTGTTAGCGTAGTATGGTGCGGGTGAGTATCCGTTTTTGCGAAGCTTTAATACCTCGGGAGTCTTCATACCGAAAATAAGAATATTGTTGTCGCCGACGGCATCGTGAATTTCAACGTTTGCGGCGTCATCGGTGCCGAGCGTAATAGCGCCGTTCATCATAAGCTTCATATTTCCGGTGCCGCTTGCCTCGGTAGACGCTAAGGATATCTGCTCGCTGATTTCAGCGGCGGGAATCATAAGCTCTGCAAGCGTTACCCTATAGTCCTCGGCAAACAAAATTTTAAGCTTACCCTTGGTGTCGGGGTCGTTGTCTATAACCTTTGAAAGGTTGGCAATAAGGTGAATAATCTGTTTCGCCAACAAATATCCGGGTGCTGCCTTGGCGCCGAAAATATAGGTTTTAGGCGTGAAAGGAGCGTTCGGGTTATTCTTGATATAAAGGTATTGAGAAATTATATGAAGAACGTTAAGGTGCTGACGTTTGTACTCGTGCAAACGCTTAACCTGCATATCAAAAATAGAATCGGGGTCTATAGAAGCGCCTAGCTCGCGTGCGGCATAGTTTGAAAAACGGACCTTGTTTTCGTGTTTGATTTCGTCAAGCTTTTTAAGCACTTCCTTGTCGTCGCGATACTCGTAAAGCTTTTCAAGGTGTGACGCATCCATAACAAATCCGTCACCGATTTTCTCTTTAAGAAACTCTGTAAGCGCGGGGTTGGCCTGACAAAGCCAACGGCGGTGTGCAATACCGTTTGTAACGTTGGTAAACTTGTCGGGGGTGAGACGGCTATAATCGGAAAAGAGCGAATCGGTCAGTATCTTGCTGTGCAGCTTTGAAACACCGTTTACACAGTGGCAGGCGGCAACACAAAGGTTTGCCATACGAATAACGCCGCCGCTTATGATTGCTGTCCTTTCCATAAGGTTAAGATCACCCGTCTCGCGCAGCACCTGCTCCTTAAAACGGCGGTCAATTTCACAAATTATCTGATAAACGCGGGGCAGACGATGCTTGAACATAGGAATCTGCCAGCATTCAAGCGCCTCGCTCATTACCGTGTGGTTGGTGTATGCAACCGTGCGGGTAACAATATCCCAAGCCTTCTCCCAGGAATAGCCGCACTCGTCAAGCAGAAAACGCATAAGCTCGGGGACGGAGAGGGCAGGGTGGGTATCGTTTATGTGAATAGCAACCTTTTCGGGTAGGTTATCAAGTGTATTATAGGTGCGCAAATGACGGTTTAAAATGTCCTGTATAGACGCCGAAACAAGGAAATACTGCTGACGCAGACGAAGCGATTTTCCTTCCATATGGTTGTCTTCGGGGTAGAGCACCTTGCTTATAACCTCGGACATAGCCTGCTGTTCAAGCGCGCGGACATAGTTGCCTTGGTTAAATGCAGCCATATCGATTTTTTGACCCTCTGCACTCCAAAGGCGCAAAACATTTACGGTCTGACCGTCCTTGCCCGCAACCATAAGGTCGTAGGGCATAGCGTGAACGCTTGTATAGTCGCGGTGTTCAACGTGGTGGAAACCGTCGTTCCAGGATTCGTCAATATATCCGTCAAAATGAACGTCTACCGCAGAGGCAGGGCGCGGCTCAAGCCAAACGCTGCCGCCCGGGAGCCAAAAGTCGGGCATTTCGGTCTGCCAACCGTCAACCAGCTTTTGACGGAAGATACCGTACTCATATTTAATGCAGTAACCCATAGCGGGATATCCGCCGGTTGAAAGTCCGTCAAGGAAGCAGGCGGCAAGACGGCCAAGACCGCCGTTTCCGAGACCTGCGTCGGGTTCAAGGTCATATAGGTTGTCAAGCTTAACGTCGTATTTTGAAAGTGCTTGACGCATGGTATCCTCAAGCTCAAGGTTAAAAAGGTTGTTTTTTAAGGAACGTCCCATTAAAAATTCCATGCTCAGATAATAAACCGATTTGGCACCCTCTTCGTTTATGCGCTTTTTGAAGGCGGCGCGTCGGTCACGCATTATATCAAGCAAAACAAGTACACAGGCCTTATAAAAGAACTCATCCGATGCTACGTCGGGTGTTATACCGAAGTTGTGCGAAAGTTTCTTTTCTATAAGCTGTGACAAATCTTTTGCCTTTAGTTTTTCCATATATTTCTCCCCCAATTAACGTGGTACTTACAGTATATACTATTCCTCAAACAAATTCAAGTATTGCCTTGCACCTAAAAAACGTCGATTTTTATATATTTTGCACAAAAAAATAATTTTTATAACCAAAAACAAATAATTTAATGGTAATTTAATACAAAAAACAGGTAAAAAAAGAACAAGGCACGCTTATGCGTGCCTTGCTTTTTTACTATTCAGCGTCTTCTTCACAGTCGCAGGCGATGTAACCGCATTTAGGACCGTTGTGATAAAGCAAGCGGTCAACAACTACGGCAGCCGCGGTAACCGCAGCGAAAAAGCCTACAAGTGCTGAAATAAAGGTAAGAAAATTCTTCATAATTTTAAACCGCCTTTCGTGGTAATTATATAACATTTTGTCCTTTGTGTCAATACTACATAAACGGGGAAAACAGACTAAGCAGCGTTTGCTTTATTTTCATCATAAGCGGTCGCTTGCGCCAAACGCCCAGCGTAATTTCTTCGCACTGGGATAAAATTTCGTCAAAGTGGTCGCGTATCTCGGCGACGGCCTTGTTTCGGCATATCCAGGCGCCGCATTCAAAGTGAATGTAAAAGCTGCGATAGTCCATATTTATAGTGCCGACAGTTGCTATGCTGTCGTCCGATAAAAATATTTTTGAATGAATAAAGCCCGGGGTGTATTCATATATTTTCACACCCGCCTCAAGTAAAGGCTCGTAATTGTGCTGCGTAACCGGATGAACGTACCATTTGTCCCATCTTTTCGGTGTGACGATTCGCACGTCTATTCCGCTTTTTGCGGCGAGCGAAAGTGCAGTAATCATTGTGCTGTTTACGATTAAATACGGTGTAACGATATAAACGTAGCGTTGGGCAGTGTTCAAAATCTGCATATAGATTCCCTCGGCGGGGTCGCGTTCGTTAAGCGGCCCGTCACAGTAGGGAAGTACGAATCCATCGTGCGGCTCACACACGTTCTTTATATATTTCTTTCCGTCCAGTACCTGACCGGTCGTAAAGGTCCACATACTCATAAACATAACCGTGAAACTCTTTACTGCATCGCCGTGAAGCAGTATTCCGCAGTCCATCCAGTATCCGAAACGCTCAATATAATTTGCATATTCATCGGCTATGTTTATTCCGCCTGTAAGGGCGGTTTTGCCGTCAATTACTATTATTTTGCGATGATTTCGGTTATTCATACATATATCCACCGACGGACGTATTTTATTGAAAATCGAAACCGAAATTCCTTCTTTTCGCAGCGCGCTTACAAACCCTTTTTGCTGGCGTTTTATCGAGCCGAAATCGTCGAATATTATTTTAATTTCAACGCCGTTTGCAGCCTTTTCTTTTAAAACCTCGTGAATTTCATCCCACATTTTTCCCTCGGCGAGGATAAAAAATTCAATAAAAATGTATTCTTCTGCTTTTTTCAGTTCTTCAATTAGGCGTGGCAGAAGCCTCTCACCGGGGGACAGATATTCGGCGCTGGTGCCCGAATACACAGGGAATCCCGTTTCGCCCGAAAGATAGCTGGCTTGACGGCAGTGTAAAAGGTCCTCATAGCAGAGCTTGTTTACCGCCTCTCTGTCGTCGGGCAAGAGGTCAAGATAGTTGGATTCGCTTTCTCTCATTCTGCGCTTCAGGTGGGGCAGAACTCTACCGCCGCCCCAAAACAGGTAAGCCGGCACACCGAGGAAGGGCACGATAAGTATAAAAACAATCCAAGCCAACTTGTAGGCGGGGTTGTCTTGTCTGTTAATTATATAAACAGAAAGAAAAATGCTTAAAACCTCAATAAGTGTGTAAAACCAAATCAGATGCGAGGACAGCGAAAAGAACATCGAAAAAAGCATTATAAGCTGCAGAAGTATCATAACGGCAGAAACAATAATTCTGGTCTGAATTCTAATGCCTCGCTTATTTTTAACCTTCATTCCCTCACACCCCATTCGTGTATTTAATATTTTTAATTATAGTAACATAAAATTCATATTTTTTCTATGGCTTTTAAGTAACATTTGTGTTACAATATTTTAAACAATTATTTTGGAGGAATATGTTTTGCCGCAAATTTTCAATTTGGCAGACGGGGTAGAGGGACTTTTTATAGAAAGCTCTCGCTTTAATACCACGCTTGTATCATTTAACTTTTATCTTCCGCTTTCGAGAGAGAATTATGCCATAAATTCGTTGCTTCCCTACGTGCTTTCGTCCTGCAGCGACGAATATAAAAGCTTTCGCGAGCTTAATACCGAACTTGGAAATCTGTACGGTGCCACTCTTTCTGCCGGCAGTGCCAAGTTTATGGATTATCAGCGTATAAACATATCAATAAGCGTAATAAACGACCGTTTTTCAATAGACGGTGAAAAAATAGTAAAACGCGCAGCTTCGCTGCTTGCAAGTTTAATATTTTCCCCCTCGCTCGAGGGCGAGTCGTTCCGCGAGGTTGACGTAGAGCGTGAAAAATCGCAGATGCTTGACCGGATTATGGGCGAAATAAACGACAAGCGCGGTTATGCACGCGCCAAAGCTCTGTCACTTATGTTCGGAAACGATCCGTTCGGTATTCCGCGTTTCGGCACTAAAGAGGATATGGAAAAGGTTGACGGCAAGGCACTTTTCGCAGCCTGGAACAGATTGCTCCGTGAATCGTTTATCCGTATAAACGTGGTAGGAGAAAAACTGCCCGACGGGATATTCGGAGCTGCTAAGGCCGCCTTTTCAGCAATCAAGCGCGAAAATATTACCCGGTTTTTGGGATATAATTTGCCAAACCTCAGTCAGCCGCAGACACAGTGCGAAAAAATGGATATAGCGCAAGGAAAACTTGTAATGGGCTTTTCGCTCGGCGATGTGGGACCGGAAAACAAGACCGCTGCTATGTCGGTAATGTGTGATATTTTCGGCGGCGGACCGTATTCGCGCTTGTTCACCAACGTGCGCGAGAGGTTAAGTCTTTGCTATTACTGCGCGTGTATGGCGGTAAAAAACAAGGGAATTATGCTTGTTGATTCGGGTGTAGAAACCGTAAACACCGAAAAAGCAAAAGAAGAGATTTTAAATCAGCTTGAGGTAATGAAGCGCGGAGAATTCACAAAAACCGAGTTCGAGTCTTCTATTCGCAGTATATGCGACAGCATAAAGTCGGTTGAAGACAGTCAGGACGCAATAAATCTTTGGTATGCGTCGCGCGTGTTTGACAGCTCTGTATCCACGCCGGATGAGCTTATAAAGCTTATATCCTCGGTCACGCGTGAGGATGTTGTTGCGGCGGCACAGACGGTTAAGCTTCATACCGTTTACACCCTCTTACCGCAGGAGGAACAAAAATGATAAAAAAAGTTTTCAGTGACAGGTCCGTACCCGAAAAGGTGGTATCGGCCGTGCTCGATAACGGGCTTAAAATATTCGTGCTTGAAAAGAAAAGCTTTAATTCGTGCTACGCTATTTTCGGCACGAAATACGGCTCTATAGATACCTGCTTTTCGCGCAACGGAGAAAAAGAAATTTCGGTGCCCGAGGGCATAGCTCATTATCTTGAACACAAACTGTTTGAAAGCGAAGACGGCGATGCCTTTGCACGTTTTTCCGAAACCGGCGCAAACGCCAATGCTTTTACCTCGTTTGACCGCACCTGCTATTTGTTTTCGTGTGCCGATAGGTTCGACCAAAATCTGGATATACTTCTTGATTTTGTCCAGTCACCCTATTTTACCGAGCAGACCGTGCAAAAAGAGCAGGGAATTATCGGTCAGGAAATAAGAATGTACGATGACAGTGCACCCTGGTGCGTGCTGTTTAATATGCTGGGTGCAATGTACGAAACACACCCCGTTCGTATCGACATTGCCGGCACGGTGGAATCTATTTCTCATATAACGGCAGACCTGCTTTATGAGTGCTACAACACCTTCTACAACCCCGCTAATATGTTTGTCTGCGTTGCGGGAAACCTGGACGCAGACGAGGTTATAGAGAGGGTAAGCGGAGCAATAAAAACGCAAACTCCAATCAAAATTACGCGAAACTCCTTTTCGGAAAGCTCGGGTGTAAAGGAAAATTACGTCGAAAAACGAATGGAGGTTGCAAAACCGCTTTTCTGTTTTGGATTTAAGGAAGAGTGCGAGGGTGAGCGTTCGCTTAAAGAATGTATCTGCAGCGAGCTTATGCTCGACGTTCTGGCAGGGGATACCTCGCCGCTTTATGAAAAGCTGACCGAAAAAGGCCTTATAAACGACGAGTTTGAAAGCGAATATTTCCAGGGTAACGGTTACGCAGTTCCTATCTTCCAGGGCGAATCCTCAGACCCCGAGGCTGTAAAACGCGCCATATGCGATGAAATAGAAAGACTGAAATCAGAGGGAATAGACGAAAAACTTTTCGAATCTGCAAGAAGAAGTCTTTACGGCACGGCTATTAAGCGTTATAATAGTGTTGAGGGAATCGTAATGAGCCTTGTCGATTGCGCAATGTCCGATTTCGGCCCGTTTGACGATATTGAAATTTTAAGAACAGTAACTAAAAGGGATGTTGAACAAAGACTTTTGCTGCTTTGCGAGCAGAGTTCTGTCCTTTCGGTTATTGCTCCCAAGAGGTGATAAAAATGGTTCAGGATGTAACTATTTTCGGTATTGATTTAACACTTAACCCCGTGGCCTTCACGCTGCCTTTCGGCGGCGGCTGGAAGGTTTACTGGTACGGTATAATAATTGCGCTTGGCTTTATGCTCGCCATTATTTACGGTATGATAAATGCAAAACGCCTGGGTATAGACCCCGACCGCCTTATTGATGTAATTTTAGTGGCTACCCCCGTAGCGGTGCTGTGTGCCCGACTTTACTATATAATTTTCAGCGACACGCTGAAGATTACCGACTTTTTCGATTTTTCGGGAGGCGGCTTTGCGGGACTGGCCATCTACGGCGGCGTCATAGGCGCGTTTTTATCGGGTGCGCTTATGTGCCTTGTTCGCAAGATAAAAATTCTTGACGCGTTCGACCTGGCTGCAATAGGCTTCCTTATCGGACAGGGAATAGGACGTTGGGGAAACTTCGTCAATCAAGAGGCTTTCGGTGCCGCAACCGGTAGCGACTGGTTCGGTATGATAAGCCCCTCGGTTGAGGCCGTGCTCGGAGAGGGAGAGCTGGCACACCCCTGCTTCCTTTACGAGTCTATATGGTGCTTGGTCGGAGTCTATCTATTACATAGACGTAGCAAAAAGCGCCTCTTTAGCGGTGAAATTATTCTCTCTTACTGTGTGTGGTACGGCTTTGGCAGAGCCTTTATAGAACTTCTAAGGACCGACAGCTTATATCTTGGTGCAATACGTGTATCCAGCTTGCTTTCGTTCCTCTTGTGCGTAGGCTCGGCGGTTGCACTTTATGTCATAAGACGTAAAATCAAAAACCCCGTCCCGAGCGACGAGGAGTATGTACCAATGTTTGCCGATATTATGAAGGAACCCACAGAAGAGGCACAATCACAAGAAACAAACGAAAGTGAAGAAGAAACAAATGGCGAAGATAATTGACGGTAAAAAAATATCTGCGGCGGTACGCGACGGTGTTAAGGCCGAGGTTGCCTTGCTCGCCGATAGGGGAATAAAAGTGTGCCTTGCGGTCATAATCGTCGGCGACGATCCGGCATCGCAGGTATACGTTGCAAACAAGGAAAAGGCTTGCGCCTATACCGGTATAGAGTCGCGTAAATTTGCACTCCCCGCCAGTACCACAATGGACGAGCTTTTAGAGCTTATAAACAAGCTCAACAATGACGACAGCGTAAACGGAATCCTCTGTCAGTTGCCGTTGCCGAAGGGCCTTGACGAGCAGCGAGTTATTGAGTCTATTTCCCCTAAAAAGGACGTTGACGCCTTCTGTCACGAGAACGTAGGCAAAATAATGACGGGAGATTTTGATTTTCTGCCCTGTACCCCTGCGGGCATTATGGAAATGCTTGAGTATGAGGGCATTGACCCCGCCGGAAAGACCTGTGTTGTTATCGGCCGTTCGAATATAGTCGGTAAGCCTATGGCAATGCTGCTGCTACACAAAAACGGCACAGTTACCGTCTGCCACTCCAGAACGCGCAACCTGTCAGAGGTTACAAAAACCGCCGATATACTTGTATCGGCAGTTGGAAAGGCTGGCTTTGTTACCCGTGATATGGTAAAGGATGGCGCGGTTGTAATCGACGTTGGTATGAACCGCGACGAAAACGGTAAACTTTGCGGCGACGTCTGCTTTAAAGACGTAGAAGATGTAGCTAGTGCAATAACCCCCGTGCCCGGTGGTGTAGGACCTATGACCATAGCGGTTCTTATGAAAAACACCCTTACTGCCGCACGCAGGCAGAATAACATAAACTAAAGGACGAAAAACCTTGAAACGAATTTTAATTGTTACGGCAATATTGATGCTAATATTTTCAATAAGTGCGTCAGCTATAACGCTTTCGGAACACAACCTGTCGGTAGATGTCGGCGGGGAGTATTCGGTGCTAATTAAAGAGGATATCAGCCGTAACGAAGAATTGGTTTCAAGCCTTGGTCACAGCATAACCTCAATGCAGCAGTATTTTGAGGATAATTCGCTTATACTGTTTGCAGTGAATGCAGACAACACAAGACAGATGCAGGTTATCTGCAAGGAGACAGAGTTTTCAAAACGGCTCGGCGATATGTCGTATTTAAGCGATAAGGATGCGCTGTCGTTTGTCAACCGTTTTGTTACCGTAAAAACCGTGTCAGATTTGACGCTTCTTACGGTTGGTGATACCAAGTATTATGAAATAGTGTCATCGGGTACCGACAGCGGCGGTGCTTTCTGCAGCGTACAGTATGTTACGGTGCGCGGCGGCAAGCTTTATACCTTCAGTTTTTTGGGTAGCGGCGACGTCGATAATACCGATTTTAAAACCTTCGCCTCTGACACAATAACTACCGCAGTCATCGGTGGGGCAGAGCGTGCAACGGTTGCCGATGCCGAAAACGTTACCGAAATGATAATTATTTTCCTGCTTATCGGTGCGGCTGCTGTGGTGGCAATATGGGTTTTGATAACGCTCGTGCGTGATATATACCGCAAGAACGAGGAAACCTTTAAAATATCACGTCGAAGACATAAATAACGGATAAATATTCCCCCTTTGGGTACACTATGTGTAATTACGAAGGGGGATTTTTATGACCTTTGATATAAAGAAAAATATAAAAGAAATAGACCGTAGGGTGCGCCCAGACCTTAATTTTGATATTATTAAAAGGGATGTCATAATAGGTGAGCGACAGGCGGCACTCTATTTCATTGACGGCTTTATGAAGGATGCAGTCTTTGAAAAGCTAATGGAATTTTTGTATAAAATAACGCCCGAAGAACTGTCAGGCATCTTGACGATGGACGAGTTTGCCAAAAGTCATATGCCCTATACAGAAGCCGAGTCAAGCGCCGATATCGATACTATAGTTACTACGTTGCTGTCCGGCCCAGCGGTACTGCTTATTGACGGCATAGGCGACGCGATGATAATAGATTCGCGTACCTATCCTATGCGCAGTATAGAAGAACCGCAAAAAGACCGTTCTGTGCGCGGCTCAAAGGATGGTTTTGTCGAGGCACTTGTAATGAATACAGCCCTCATCCGACGCCGAATACGCGACCCGCGTCTTCGTATGGAATACCATCAAATAGGTAACAGCTCCAAGGTGGACGTTGTTATAAGCTATATTGACGGTGTTGCAGATGAAAGACTGATAAAAAAACTGCGTGAGCGACTAAATAAAGCAAAAATCAGCGGTATATCAATGACCCAGCAGGCTTTAAACGAGGCGCTGATACCCACTAATTTCTTTAACCCTCTGCCCAAGACAAAGTTCAGCGAACGCCCCGATTTTGCCAGCGCCTGCCTTTTGGAGGGCAAGGTAGTAGTGGTAATGGATAATTCACCCGGTGTAATGATACTTCCGGTTTCGTTTGCCGACTTTTTTAAAGAGGTTGACGACTACTATTTCCCGCCCATTACCGGCACCTACGTTCGGCTTATACGTTGCATATCCTCGTTGCTTACCATATTTTTGATTCCCATCGTGCTGTATTTCAGCAACAACCGCGAATTAGTGCCGGAATGGCTGAGGTTTATTTTAAGCGAGGAAGACCTTGCAATACCCATATTTGCCCAATTTTTAATACTTGAGTTTGTGGTAGATGCGCTGCGACTCGCCTCGGTCAACACGCCAGACAGTCTGTCTAATTCAATAGGCATTATCGGCGGACTTATCCTATCCGAATTTGCCATAACCGCAGGTTGGTTTGTACCGCACACTATACTGTTTTCGGCGTTTGTTGCCATAGCATCTTTCTCCCAGCCCAGCTTTGAAATAGGTTATTCTACAAAATTTTTGCGAATACTAATGCTGGTAGGGGTACAGTTTTTAGGCCTTTGGGGTATATTGGTCGGAACGGTACTTGCTGTTAGTACAATGCTGCTTAGCAAAACTCTTTCGGGCAGAAATTACCTTTATCCCATTATTCCGTTTAACTTTAAGGATTTCCTTAAAATTTTTGTACGCACCCCAATAAAGAACAACCATTAAATAAAAAACGCCTGCAGAAATATCTGCGGGCGTTTTATGGTGGGTTGCAAAAAAACAAAAAATATGGTATATTTGTTAACCGAAAATTCATATATTCGACTGAACAAAGCAATAAACTAGAATTATAATGGTTTTAGAAAAATAAAAGAAGGGATAACTATGGAAGAGAATAAGAATAATTTCGAATCTGAAGTAAAGGGCTTTGACAGCGTCGATCGCGGATACACCGTTACGCCCGAGGGTGGTTTTTTTGAACAACGTAATACCCCAATAGATGATGTTAAAAAGGATGAGGAAAACGTCGCAGAGGAAACTGTGCCCGAGGCAAATGTAGATAAGCAGCCTCAAAGCGGCGAAAGCCAAACGAAGGCAGATACTTCCGTGACCCCTGAATACCGTGCATACGTACCGCCAACACAGCCCGATTACAGAAGCGGAGAATATCACTACAGCTATAAAAAGGCTAAAAAGGAAAAGAAAAAATTCGGTATAGGCACTATTTTGGTAGCATCGCTGCTGGCTGCGGTTATCGGCGCGGGTGCAGCGCTTGGCACCACACTTTTAGTTCCTAAAGGTGATGATAATAACGTATCATCGCAGATATCCGAAAACAAGGTGGTTAATACAACCATAAGTGTTGATAAGGTTGCTTCAAGCGTGGTCGAGGCGGTAGCCGAAAAGGCGAGCGCCAGCGTTGTCGGAATCCGTACAACGGCGGCGGTTGTAAGCTTTTTTGGAGGAGTGTCGGATAGCACGGGTGAGGGCTCGGGTGTTATTTATAGCTCCGACGGCTATATAATCACCAACTATCACGTGCTTGCAAGCGTAATAGGACAGACCTCGCAAAATTCAAAAATCGAGGTTTTCCTTAATAACGATACCAAGGTGTCGCACCCTGCAACGGTTGTAGGATATAATATTAACTCCGATTTGGCTGTAATCAAGATAGAAAAAACCGGACTTCCGGCGGTTGAAATTGCCGATTCGGACAAACTGAAATCGGGACAGTTCGCAGTTGCAATCGGTTGTCCGGGCGGACTTGATTTTATCGGCTCGGTAAGCTATGGCATAATAAGCGGACTTGACCGCACAATCGGCTCTCCGGACGTTCAGTCGGTATCCCTTATCCAGACCGATGCTGCAATAAACCCCGGAAATTCAGGCGGTGCGCTTCTGAATACCGAAGGTCAGCTGATAGGCATAAACAGTTCAAAAATATCCTCAACCGAGTACGAGGGAATGGGCTTTGCAATTCCGTCAAATACTGTCAAAGCCATTTGCGACCAGATAATCGCAAAAGAGGACGACCCAGAACCTTACGTAGGTATTACCATTAGTGAAACCTATAGCGAAGCCACGCTTAAAAGCCTTGGTTATCCCGCAGGCGCCGTAGTTTCAAGTGTCGTTTCGGGCGGTCCTGCATCCGACGGTGGAATTCGCCGCGGAGATATAATTACCGAATTTAACGGCAAGAAAATAAACAGCTACAACGACCTCTACGATGCAATAATGAATTGTACCGTCGGCAAAAGCACCGACGTCACAATCTATCGTTCGGGTAGATATTATACAACCCAAATAGTTGTTTCTTCAAATAATGCGCAGTAAAAAAAGACCGTATGGAACCTCCATACGGTCTTTTAATTTTAGAAAAGTGCGGGAATAACGTAGGAAACAAAGGACATAATCAGTCCCGCCCCTAAAACACCTAAGAATATTATGGGGAAGGCGCGTTTTACCGGTATTTGTAAAACGGCGGCAACAAGTGCGCCGGTCCAGGCACCGGTACCGGGCAGGGGAATCGCAACAAACGAGAAAAGTCCAATAATCTTTCCGGTTTCAATTTTTTTACTTTTAGTTTTAGCCTTTTCTTCCAGCTTTATAACAACCTTTTTAAGAGGTCCGTGTTTTTTCAAAAACTCAAATATCTTTCGTATAAACAAAAGTATAAACGGTATAGGAAGAAGATTACCAATAACGCATATGGGAAAAGCAACGTACCATTCTACACCCAGTATTGCTGCGGCAATAAGTCCGCCCCTGAGTTCGAGAATAGGCAGTAGTGAAATAATGAAAATTATGATTTCCGGACGGAAAACGTCTTTTAAGTATTCAGTAATCTGTCCTGCGAGCTGGTCTGCCATAACATAATCACCCTATAAATATAATGTTTAATATTCTACGGTTATACCGTCAAAATAGTGGTTTAAAATTTCTACGTAGGTTTTGCCGCTTTTGGCCAATTCGTTTGCACCGTACTGGCTCATTCCCACGCCGTGGCCTACACCTCTTGTCTCAAAAACAAAAGTATCAGATTCCGGCTGGTAGCTAACCCTAAACGCCGTAGAGGCAAGTGTTTTTCCGTGCGTGCGCTCGGCCGACAACAGCCTCTCGCGTACAAATCTTCCGCTATAGAAGGTGCTGTTGTTGCCAAACCACACATAAGAAACGTAAGCGCCGTTTTGGTCATATGCGGTATGTATCCAGCGTTCCTTATCCGAAACGGCAGAAAGGTCTATTCCGGTGGTTTCATATACCCAGTTTTTAATGTCGTTGGCGCTGTAGGTATAATACTTTACAAATTCATCACAGTTGCGGTCAAACGATGAATCCTTGGCACCGTAGCCAAGCTCGGCTCCGAAAAGCTTGTTTCCGTCAGCCGTATGTCCTGCCGAGCAGGGGAAATACATAGTCTGCGCTACCTGCCCGTTTATATACGGTTTAAGGCCTATAACGGTTTTAACCTCGGTTATAACCTTGCTGCTTGCCGTTTTAAGAGCAACGCTCGGAGCACCGTCGTCCCACGCCCCGTTTGTCATCAGCCAACCGTAAGAAGCAACTGCCTGAGCCTTGATGGCTTCACTTTCACCGCCCGACCCGATTTCGGCCTCAACCACGCGGCAAAGAATGTCAAGCACCGTACCCGAAACACGCTCGCCCGTGTCGGCGTCGGTAACGTTTATAATCTCTCCGGCATAATCGGTGCTCTGATTATCCGGCTCGGTTTCCTCATCCGAAGATGTTTTAGCGTACTGTGAGGTATAATCTAACACGCTTTGAGAATCCAGCGGTTTGCCTTGCTCGTACCTTGTTGAGAAATTTTTATAAGGAATATTTTCGTCAGCCACGGTAGCAGCGGGCCTAGCCTCACTACTGCTCACTTCCGGAATAACGGGGGTGCCCATATTCTCGGTTGCGCCCTGCGTATCAACAAGGCTGCTTTCACCGTTTCTCACGCGTCTGGCAACGATAACGGTTGATTTTTCTTTTCCGTATGTTATAAGCGTGACGATTTCGTCGCTTCCCATAACGTCAACTGTGGTGTTTATTGAAGATCTTGTCCTAAGCAGGTTAACATACTCCGAAAACTCGCCGTCATCCCAAAACTCGGTTTTAAGTAGGGCGTCGAGGTCTTCTTTTTCACAATCGAACGCGGCAAATATTTTATATATGCCCGAATTATAGAGCGTATCAAAGCGGAGAGTGTGCGAGCTGTGATAGCCCGAAAGTGTCTTTATATCGGCAAGGGACGAGAACATAGTACCGTCAATTGTGTCTTTGCCGAATATTAGTATGTTTCTGTGATATTTTGTGTTTTTAATATCGTTTACGGTGTACGGAGTACCGTAAAGGTAACTGTACCATCCGTTATACAGGTGCTTTTGGTAATAGTTTTCCGCTTTTTCAATATCGCTTACTATAGGGTAGGCAATGCCGGTTCCGTGCACCTCAAGGTAGCCGACAGTATCGGAATTGAAGGAATAAAGTTTTCCCAGGTTATCGGTTATCTCATCGCTACCGAGTGTGTTGGCTTTGCCGTACATTTCTCGGTATTCATTGTATATCCTGTCGATTACAATCGGTTCTACAAATTTGATATACGTTGCTACACCTATAAACAGGAATAGCAATATGAATAGGAACGTAAAGAAACGCTTAAGGCCCGTGCGGGGCTTGGATTCTGCTTTCTCTTCGAACTCTTTTTCAAGCTTTTTGAAATCAGCCTCAGGAACCTGTGTTTCTTCCAGCATATACGGATAGGCACCGCCGACCTTTTGTCCGTCGGTAGACGTACTGCCGACGTCTTGTGTCCTATAGGTTTTTTTCACAGTCTTGCGGCTGTTGCGGTCAAAATCGCGCACGTAATCGTGCACCAGTTCCCGCATTATTGTTCTGCGAAGGTTGCGGTCGTCGGTAAGTATGACAATCGATTGCGGGCCGCATTCCACAACGCAACCGCCAAAAACTCCATCATTGGTGACCAGTGGAATAGAGCGTTCGGGTAGCAAAACCTTTTTTTGTATGCCGAAAGCCGAAAGGTCGCGTGGGGAGACAGAATAATTTATTGCAGCGCTAAGGTCCTGTATTACGGGGTTTTCACCGTCTAAAGCACCCAGTACAAAAATTATCTGACTTCTGGATACAGCGCGTCCAAGTGATTTTAAAAACTCACCCTTTGATTTCGGTCGGTCGGAAAGCAGACGCATGCTGCAGCAACCGCCGAGATTAAATTCAAGCTCAAAGTCTGAATCGGTACAGTAGTATATAATATCGGTTTTAATGGGTGCTGCCATACCTGCCTGCTCCTTTAATTAGTGTTGTAGGTTATTTTTTATTCGTCAAAGAATACCTCATTTGTGTCTTCCACGGCCGATGATTCATAAGTAGAAGATACAAAGGCGTCAGAAACGGTGTTGTCGCTTATGGTAGAAGAAATATCCGCCGATGTATCGGTTTCAGGTTCGCTTTCAAGCGGGTAAAGGTCTTCTATAAGTCCTTCCTCATATGTCATTTCATTGTCAAACGTTGACGAATCATAGCTCGGTATTTCGGTAAACCACGACTCGGGCTCTCCGCTGCTGACGGGCAGGGAGGATGAAGGCACGGTTTCCGAGGACGATACGGCAAACGGGTTAACCGTGCCTTTTTCGTCGTAGTATGCCTGGGGATGGTGCGGATTGCTGTTTACCGATACAATCGAAGTATCTATACTGGAATATTCGCCCACGCGAACTCGGCGCGCCATAATAACAAGTCTAGCATTCTCAAACTCGCCCGTGCAGGTCGAAAGTGTAACTATCTGGTCGCCCGCCTCAACATCGATTCCCGTGTTTATTATGCTTCTTTCTTTTATCGAGTTTATCCAGTAAAGGAAATCATCCTGCGATGCAAAATCCGTGCTGCGGTAATCAAACGTGTAGTCGCCAACCTTTTCGGGGAAGGCGTCTGCAATAAATACCGCGAAGATTTTGTATTTTGCATCGGCATAACGTGTTTTAAGCTTAATTAGCGGATTTTCCTTATAGAAGTTAATGTTCTTATAACGTTTGAGAGAACCGAACATTGAACCATCCTTCATCTCGTGGCCGTAGATAACCAGGTTTTGGCTTACCCCTATGGACGAGAAGGAAGACTGGCAATCAAAGAACAGGGTTCCGTAACGGCTTTTTTCCTTAAGGAAATTGTGGTTCAGGTAAAAATCGTTATCGGTGTGAAGAACAACGGGGTTGTCCACCTCGGTGCCGGGGATATTAATCCAACCCATAGTATCGCCGTTTATTGAAAGCAGTTTGTTAAAGCTTTGATATTCACCTTCATCATTCTTGTCGGTGTTTGATTTTACGGCGCTGTATTCTTCTCTTATATCCTCAATAACCGATATTTGCTCCTTTTGCTCAGTAAAGTAGCCTACTATATAAACCGAAGAAACAACAAGCGCGACGATAGAAATAAGGAATATAATTTTCCTTATAACGTCCTTCCATATATCACCCTTCCAGGGGAGTAGAGTGGATATTAGCTTTACGAAATAAGCCTTTGCCGAAACGTAAATAATTTTTCCGTCTTCGGTTTTTATGGGTTCGTCGGGGTCTTCGTCCGATGTTGTTATCATTCCGGCAGTTTCAACGGGTGTATCTTCATAGCCCTGCTTGCGCTTAAACCAACGGCGCTTTTTGCCGGATTCATCATCATCGTCATAGTCATAGTCGGTAAATGCAATATAGCCGCTATGGCTTTGGTTATATGCCTCAATATCGGCTTTGGTCATGTGCTCGTGCTCGTCGTTTGAGGCTACCGCGCTTATCATATCCGCAAGCTCTGTATCAGAAAACAGCGTCTGTACGTTTTTTTGCTTGCTTTCGGTAGAAGAAGGTTTATTCTCTTCAATTTCTTCTGCGCTCTTTACAATAGCAGGCTGTCCCTCTAAAACGGTGGGAACGTTTCCTATAGTAAAATATCCGTCCATAAAGTTGGGCAGCGAGCAAAGATATCTGCGCAAAAGGTCAAGCGCGGTTTTGGCCGAGCTGCGTCTGATTTTTTCGCGTTCACTTCCGCCGTGACCAAAGGTGGCGCGTCTTATCCAGATTTTATCCTCATCGGCGAGTGCAATATACACAAGGCCAACCGGCTTACTTTCGCTGGCGCCGGGGCCGGCAACGCCCGTAATTCCTATACCTATGTCTGCGCCTGCAACCTTGCGCACGCCCATTGCCATATATGCCGCGGTATGCTCACTTACGGCACCGTGTTTTTGAATTACGTTTTCGGGCACGCCGAGCGTGCTTGTTTTTATGCTGTTGGCATAAGCCGAAACGCCCAGGTCAAAAACGTCGGATGCACCGGGCACGTCGGTTATCATCGAAGACAAAAGTCCTGCGGTGCAGGATTCTGCGGTTGCAACCTTAAGTCCCTTTTCGCGCAAAAGCTCTACAACTACCGACTGTATTTCACCGCAGTCAACGCCGTAAACACAGTCACCCAGCGTTTTGCGAACCTCGCTGATGACGGGCTTGCAAAGGTTATCTGCTATAACCTTATTATATGCCTTTGCGGTAACACGCAGCGAAACCTCGCCCTCGCTTGCATAGGTTGCAAGGGTGGGGTTGTTAAGCTTGGTGTATTGGGCAATCTTCTGTTCAACGCTTGACTCCATCTCGCCGTAGATTCGTATATTGTGCGAAACAATGGTCTCGCGGGTTTTAGAAAGAAGATACGGCTTTACGTAATTTAAGAACATAGCCTCCATCTCTGCGGGAGGTCCGGGAAGTATTATTACCGTGTTGTCGCTGTATTCAACGGCACAGCCCGGTGCAGTTCCTATATCGTTCGGGAAAACGTGTGCGCCTTTTGGTATAAGGGCCTGCTTATAGTTGCTGGGCGCAACAATACGTCCGGTTCTTTTAAAATATTTGTCAATGCGCTTTCGGCTGTCCTCGTCCTCGGCTAGGTTAAGTGACAAGAAGGATGCAACACTTTCCTTTGTTATGTCATCCTCTGTAGGGCCGAGACCGCCGGTAAGAATTACGATTTGGCTGCGGCGCAGTGCAACACCCAGCTCTTGTTTAATTCGTCCCTCATTATCGCCTACAACCGACTGGTTATAAACGTTTATTCCGAGCAAAGCCATCTGCTCGGCAATAAAGCGGGCGTTGGTATTAACGATATTACCAAGCAACAGCTCGGTTCCGACGCATATAATTTCGCCGTTCATACAATTCCTCCGTTTCGCGCGACGTCTTGGTCACACTAATCAATATAAGAGTATTCGGTGTTTTCTATGGCCCTTTCTATAAGCGCCTCTATTTCGAGTGCGCTTTCCGCCTTTTCGCATTGTTCAATAGTCGGACGGGTGCGGGGATGTTTTGGCGTAAATACGGTGCAGCAGTCCTCATACGGCTGAATAGAGATAGAAAACGTGTCTATCTTGCGTGAAACCGCAATAATGTCCTCTTTGTCCATTCCTATAAGCGGTCTGAGTATCGGAATTTCCGAGAGCGTATCAACCGTTGCTAGCGCGGGAAGTGTTTGGCTTGCCACCTGTCCAAGGCTTTCGCCGGTTATCAATGCACCGCAACCGCGTTCCTTTGCAAGGCGCTGTGCTATGCGAAGCATCATACGGCGCATTATAAGCGTAAAATATTCCTCAGGGCAGTTTTTAGCTATCTGCTCCTGTATTTCGGTAAAGTTAACCACCGCAAGACGAATAGTACCGCTATAGCGGGCAACCTTTGAAAGCAACTGCCTTACTTTTTGCTCGGCTCGCGGGCTGGTGTATGGCGGACTTGCGAAGTGTATTGCGTTAAGCTCAAGTCCGCGTCTTGCCATCATATAAGCGGCAACGGGACTGTCTATTCCGCCCGATATCATAATAGCGGCACGGCCGCTTGTTGAAACAGGCATACCGCCTGCACCGCGAAGCTGTCCCGCGTGGATATATGCGTCACGGTCGCGTATTTCTACCGTTATTACCTGTTCGGGGTTGTGAACGTCTACCTTAAGGTGGGGGAAGGCCGATAAAATTTCTCCGCCGACCTCACGGCAAATTTCTGGTGACTCGAACGGGAAGCGCTTGTCCGAACGCTTTGCATTTACCTTAAAGGTCTTAACGTCCGAAAGAAACGGCTTTAAATATTCTCTCGCGGTTTCCTTTATGCGGTCAAGGTCCTTTTCACAAACGGCGGCACGGCTGTATGCCGAAATTCCGAACACGGTGCTAATGCACTCGGTCGCACTGTCCATATCGTAACAGTCATCCTCGGGTGTTATAACTATGGTTGACTGTGCGCGTGTTATGCTAACAGCACCAAGCGGCGCTATTCTCTTTTTTATATTTTTAATAAGCACATCTTCAAAGCTGCGGCGATTAAGTCCCTTAAGAACAAGCTCGCCGTTCTTTATGAGGATAATTTCTTTCATTTTTTGCTCCTTAAACTGTTTTTTGCGGCAATAAGTGTGTCGCAAAGCAGGTCAATATCTTGTTTGCAGTTGTTTCTGCAAAAGCTTATACGCAGCGCGCTGTCAACGCGTTCTCTGGTAAGTCCCAATTCGCGTAAAACATAGCTGCCCTCGCCTTTGGCGCAGGCGCTTCCGCTGGAAACAAATATTCCTTTTGCCTCTAAAAAATGAAGCAGCGTTTCAGAACGGTATCCCGGTACCGAAATATTAAGCACATAGGGCAAAACCCCGTCTGCGGAATTGATTTTAATAAAGCCTGTGGAAGAAAGCTTGTCCTTGGCATAACGCCAAAGCTCGTCCATTTTTTTAAGGCTGCTATCCACAGAGGGCAACTCTTCTACAGCGCCGCGAAGTCCCGCTATAAGCGGTACACTTTCGGTGCCCGAACGAAGTCCGCTTTCCTGTCCTCCGCCCAAAATGAGTGGGGTTATGTGAACGCCCTGCTTTTTGTATAAAATTCCAACGCCCTTCGGGCCGTGTATTTTGTGTGCGCTTGCCGAAAGTAGGTCAACGCCCAGCGCGGCAGGGGAAATACGCATTTTTCCAAAGCCCTGTACTGCGTCACAGTGTATCAGCGCGGGTGCGCCGCTTTTCCTTACCGCCTCTCTTGCGGTGCGTACAGGCTGTATGGCGCCGGTTTCATTATTCACAAGCATAATGCTTATCAGTATCGTATCGCTGTTAACAGCGTTTATTATATCTTCTTCGCTTATAACGCCGTCGGCGCCCGGTGATAATCTTATAACCTCAAAACCATCGTTTTCCAGTTTCTTTATCGGCTCAAGCACCGAGGGGTGCTCGATTGTGGTGGTAACAATTCGTTTTCCGCGTTTTGCCCTTGCCGATACGGCACCGAATATAGCGGTGTTGTTAGCTTCGGTTCCGCTTCCGGTAAAATAAATTTCTTCTTCTTTTGCCGAAATCAGTCTGGCTACCGCCTCACGTGCGGCGGTAATTTGGTTTTCAGCATCCATTCCCATAACGTGCAGGGATGAGGGGTTGCCATAGTCCGAAACGAGCGCATTGTTTATGTATTCGGCCGCGGTTTTGCAAACCTTAGTTGTTGAACTGTTATCGAGATAAACCGTGTTTTTCAAATGTACACTCCCCAATATATACTCTAACTCATATTATTATAATACAAGATACATATAATTACAACAATAATTTCAAAAAAGAATATTCTGGGAATTTTTGCAAAACCTAGGTGGGAGGTGTATAGCTTTGAAGAAGACCACATTGATAAGAATTTTTTCGTTTTTCTTTGCCGGAATGCTAACGCTGGCAGGCTTTTTAATGCGTGTGGAACAAAAAAACAAGGAATACAGAATAAAGCTCAGTAACGTATATATGCAGTCGCTCGACTCGCTTTGTAACAGCCTTTCAAACATTACCGTAGAGCTTAAAAAAAGCACCTACGTCACCACACCCCAAAAAATAAGCATGTTGGCGGCAGAAGTATATCACGAATCGGGCGCCGTTATGTCGGCGCTTTCACAACTGCCGTCGGGAGAGGAGGATCTATCCTCGGTCTATAAGTTTATATCTCAGGCGGGGGATTATTTAGTTTCGCTGTCTAAAGAGGCAATATCGGGTGATAGTATAAGCTCTAAAGCCAGAGAAAACCTAAAAAAGCTCTCCGCTACGGCAGAAATGCTGTCCACAGCGGTAGAGGAAATGCGCATAAACTACGAAAACGGCAGCGGTATGGAGCTTGAAGTTTCGGGTGAAACGGGGGATATAAGTGTGGCAAATTCCCTTGCCGATATACGTGACAGCGTAGAGGAGTATCCTACGCTTATCTATGACGGCCCGTATTCTGACCATATTTTAGAGGGCGAATCGCAGCTTTTGGCTAACAGCACCGAAATAACGGTCGACGACGCCAAAAAGCGGGCAGCGCAAATCTTAAAAATACCTGAAAACGAACTATCGCATTCAGGCGAGATAGAGGGAAAACTGGCGGCGTACCGCTTTGACACAAAAGACACGTCGGTGGCGGTGACAAAGCGCGGAGGATATATACTCTACTTCAGAAAATTCCGCCCGCAGGGCGAGGCAAAACTAAGCTACGAGCAGGCTGTAAACGCGGCGGCGCTGTGGCTTAAAGAAAATACAAATCTTACCTTTGCGGAAAGCTATTATTTTGCCGACGAGGGCGTATGCACCGTTAATTTCGCTTATAAGGAGGGTGCAACCGTGTGTTACACCGATTTAATAAAAATCGGCGTAGCGCTTGACACGGGCGAGGTGGTGCTTTGTGAAGCAAACGGTTATATTATGAATCATAAGCCGCGCACCATAAAAACTCCGGCCCATACCGAGGAAGAGGCAAAGTCGGTAGTGAGTCCGTTGCTTAGTATAAATTCGGCAAGCCGCGTGCTTATTCCGTCGGGCGGCGGAGAGGAAATTCCGTGCTACGAATTTAAGACAACCGATGCCGAGGGGCAGGAGGTTTTGGTTTATATAAATCAGGATAATCTAAGCGAAGAAAGAATATATTTGGTGCTGAAAACCGAGGGAGGAACACTTACAAAATAAAGGCTTGACATTTGACAACGGGGGTGGTATATTAGTAGAGCCGCATATTGCGGGCTATTTTAAGTTGCGCAGATTTTTCTGCAGCACGCCCGACAGTAGCGAGACTGAAATTAAGGCAGGTGCCAAGTAAATGTACGCAATTATTGAAACAGGCGGAAAGCAGTACCGTGTAGAAAGCGGTGACGTTATCTACGTTGAAAAGCTGGAAGCTGACGTTGACCAGGAAATCACCTTTGACAAGGTTGTTGCTGTATGCAATAAGAAGCTCAAGGTGGGCAAGCCGTATGTTAAGGACACAGTCGTAAAGGGTGTTGTTCTTAAGAACGGAAAGGGCAAGAAGATTAACATCTTCACTTACAAGCCCAAGAAGGGTTACGCCCGTCGTAAGGGACACAGACAGCCGTACACCAAGGTTCAGATTAACGAAATCGCAAAAGCGAATGACTAAGGTGACCTTTTTCGGAAAGGGCGAAAGCTATAATGGCTTTACCGTTTCCGGACACAGCACGGCAAACAGCCGTGACAATAACGGCAAACTACTCTGTGCGGCGATATCTTCCGCCGTATATATGGCTGCAAACACGTTAACTGAGGTTGTCGGTTCTTCCTGCGATATTGTAGAACGTGACGGATATCTCAGCTTAAAGGTAGAAAAGGAATGTGACGGCACCCAAACGGTGCTACGCGGACTTTTGCTTCATTTGCAGCAGTTGGCTGAACAGTACAGTAACATTGAAATAAACTTGGAGGTGTAAACCGATGTTAAAGATTAACATACAGTTATTTGCTCATAAAAAAGGTATGGGTTCTACCAAGAACGGTCGTGACAGTGAGTCCAAGCGTCTTGGTGTAAAGCGCGCAGACGGTCAGTTTGTTCTCGCAGGTAACATCCTCGTTCGTCAGAG
>JAZUOJ010000007.1:0-2267 GCA_045604625.1 Acutalibacteraceae bacterium
CTGACTCCTTCGGTCACGAGTCCTTCCTGCTGCAGGCTGCTCAGGAGTACCCCGAGGTTCAGTTCTGCCACGCTACCGGTACTAAGGCTCACACTGAGGGTCTTAAGAACTACCACAACGCTTTCGCTTCCATCTATCAGGGCCGTTACCTCGCAGGTGTTGCTGCCGGTATGAAGCTCAACGAAATGATCGAAGCAGGCAAAATCACTGCTGACAAGGCAAAGATGGGCTACGTAGGCGCTTACACCTATGCAGAAGTTATCTCCGGATACACCTCTTTCTACCTTGGCGCAAAGTCGGTTTGCCCCACCGTTACTATGGACGTACAGTTCACCGGTTCTTGGTATGATGCTACCGAGGAAAAGAATGCTGCTGAAGCTCTTATCAGCGCAGGCGCTGTTCTCGTTAGCCAGCACGCTGACTCTATGGGTGCTCCCTCTGCTTGTGAGAGCGCTGGTGTTCCCAACGTTTCCTACAACGGAAGCACTTATGATTCCTGCCCCGAAACCTTCATCGTTTCTTCACGTATCGACTGGGCTCCTTACTACAACTACATCGTACGTTGCGTAACCAAGAGCGAAGAGATTGCTGCTGACTGGTGCGGCGGCATCGCAGAAGGCTCTGTTGTTCTTACCGGCGTTAACCAGGATGTTGCTGCTGAGGGCACCGTTGACGCTATAAAGGATATCGTTGCTAAGTTTGAGGCTGACGAGGTTAAGGTGTTCAACACCGCTAACTTCACCGTAGGCGACAAGGCTCTTGAGACCTACACCGCTGACGTTGATACAGACGCTGATTTCACTCCCGACACCGAAGCTATTGCTAACGGCACATTCGAAGAGTCTGCTAAGCGTTCTGCTCCTTACTTTGACGTAAGAATCGACGGCATCACCCTTCTCAACGAAAAGTTCTAATACAAACCCAACAGGCGGGGCACTAATCTGTCCCGCCTTATCTTTATTTTTGTTGTCTTAAAAATGTTACCCGCTATGCAGGTGATATTTTCAAGACAACCAAATTAGGAGGAATGAAAATTGGCAACCAACGCAGCGATCGAACTTAAAAAAATTACCAAAACCTTTGGTAGTGTCGTAGCCAACAAGGATGTTTCGCTTACAGTTAATTGCGGAGAAATTTTATCTATTCTCGGCGAAAACGGAAGCGGTAAAACCACCCTTATGAATATGATCGCAGGTATTTATTACCCTGACAGCGGTCAAATTTATATTGACGGTGAAGAAGTTGTTATACGCTCGCCAAAAGATGCCTTTCAATACAAAATTGGTATGATTCATCAGCATTTTAAGCTGGTAGACGTTTTCTCGGCTACAGAAAATATTATTCTCGGTTTAAAGGAAGACGGAAAATATAACCTCTCCGAGGCAGAGAAAAAGACAAAAGAAATTGCCGAAAAATACGGTTTCGATATTGATACCAAAAAGAAAATATACGAAATGAGCGTTTCGGAAAAGCAAACCGTTGAAATTCTTAAGGTGCTTTACCGTGGTGCAAACATACTTATTCTTGATGAGCCTACCGCCGTTTTAACACCTCAGGAAACTAAAAAGCTTTTTGCAGTGCTTAGACGTATGCGCGATGACGGCAAGGCAATCATTATTATCACCCACAAGCTGCACGAGGTGCTTTCCCTTTCCGACCGCGTTTCGGTTTTAAGAAAGGGTGAATACATCGGCACCGTTAACACTGCCGATACAAACGAATCCGAGCTTACCGAAATGATGGTAGGTAAAAAGATTTCTCTTAACATTGAACGCAGCGAACCCGAAAATCCGCAGGACCGACTTGTGGTTTCCGGACTTGATTGCATAAACCGTGAGGGCGTTAAGGTACTGGACGACGTTACTTTTACTGCACGTTCGGGAGAGATACTTGGAATTGCCGGAATTGCAGGCAGCGGCCAGCGCGAGCTTTTAGAGGCTATTGCCGGACTGCAGCAGGTACAGGAAGGTCAGATTCTTTATCACAACCCCAGAAACAATGAAACAAGCGACCTTCGCGACCACACTCCCCTACAGATTCGTGAGATGGGCGTTCGCCTTTCATTCGTACCGGAAGACCGTCTTGGTATGGGACTCGTAGGAAATATGGATATTATCGACAATATGATGCTTAGAAGCTATCAGAAAGGTAAATCAATATTCCTTGAAAGAAAGGCTCCAAAAGACCTTGCAATGCATATTATTGAGGATCTTGAGGTTGTTACCCCCGGTGCCACAACACCCGTAAGACGTCTTTCGGGCGGTAAC
>JAZUOJ010000008.1:0-7832 GCA_045604625.1 Acutalibacteraceae bacterium
AATGGGCGGTCCTAACCCCGCGGAAAACAGCAAGCTAAAGGATGCTATCGCAAAGGCAAAGGCTGCAAACGTTCCCAACGAAAACATCGAACGTATCATTAAAAAGGCCGCCGGCGACAGTGAGGCCAACAACTATGAAGAGCTTGTTTATGAGGGTTACGGTCCCTGCGGCGTTGCCGTTGTTGTAGAAACCCTTACCGATAACCGCAACCGTACTGCCGGTGAAATGCGCCACTATTTTGACAAGTGCGGCGGAAATCTCGGTCAGTCGGGCTCGGTTACCTTTATGTTCAGTCGCAAGGGTATAATCGTTATCGAGGGCGAAGGCCTTTCGGAGGACACGGTTATGGAGGATGCGCTTGAGGCAGGCGCAGACGACTTCACCTTTGACGGTGACGTGTTCGAAATCAGTACCGAAGCCAATGATTTAGGCGCCGTTCGCGACGCGCTTGAGGCCAAAGGTTACACCTTCGTTTCGGCAGAGGTGGAATACGTTCCCTCTACCACTACCGCAATAGAGGACGAAGCAGCCGTCGCCAATATGGAAAAGCTTATTGATATGCTTGAAGAAAATGACGACGTTCAGTCGGTTTGGCACAACTGGGAAATGCCCGAAGAATAAAAAATAATTTTTAGCAGCACAGTTTTTCTGTGCTGCTTTTTTTATTGTTCTAAACTACCGATTCCTTTCATAGTATTACTATCGGGAGGACAAGCAAAATGAATGATAAAAAACATTTAAAAGACAGATTTTTAAGCGCAATATATCCCTTTACGGAAGAACTCAGGGAAATTCTTTCGTCACTGCCGCCTAAGGCTATGGCGAATACCGAAGAAATACGGTTGCGTGCCGGCAAACCGCTTATACTCACGGTAGGGGGCGCACCAATGTGGGTTGGTCGGGGCGGCACCGTATCCTATCTGCCTCCGCACGATGTGGTTTATGTATCGGCCGAACAGGTGAGCGATATTTATCTTCGCCTTTGCAACAACTCGGTATACAGTCACATAGACGAAATAAAGCAGGGATTTATAATTATGCGTGGTGGTCACCGCGCGGGTGTTTGCGGTACCATTACCCCTGCGGGACTTCGTGACGTTTCATCTATAAACATACGTATAGCGCACGAGGTTTTTGGTTGCGCCGACCAGATAGTAAAGCGTTTTTCGGGAGGTATGCTAATAGCGGGACCACCCGGAAGCGGTAAAACCACACTCCTGCGCGACGCGGTGCGCCAGCTTTCATCGGTGTGCCACAAACGCGTAGCGGTCATAGATACACGCGGCGAGATAGCGGCAGTACATAACGGTGTGGCTCAAAATGACGTGGGAGAACACACCGATATAATAAGCGGTGCAGAAAAAACAGACGGAATAGAAATGGCGGTGCGCACAATGTTCCCGCAGGTGGTGGCGTTTGACGAGGTCGGCTCTCAGGGTGAGGTTGACGGTGTGTTGCGCGCCCTTAATTGCGGTGTATCGGTCATAACCACCGCCCACATCGGCAACGAAGAAGATTTAACCCGCCGCGAGGTTACAAGCAGGCTGCTTAGAAGCGGGGCAATACAAAACGTTGCGGTTGTTTCCAAGGCGGGCGGCGATATTAAATTTTACAGTGCCGAGGCTCTGTTATCAAAATGCGACTGTTAGGTGCGGTTTTAATTTTTTCTGCCTTCTGTTTGTTTGGATTTTCACTCTCACTCGGTCTTAGGCGGCGTGTGCGGAAACTTGAAACCGCCGCCTCATATATAAATGCCGTAACCGAGGAAATGCGACTTACCAATGCCGAGGTAGAAACGGTCCTTCAAAGGGTGAAAAAGGACGAGGTTTTTATAAAAAACGGCGAATGGCAGGGTGTTTTGGGACTCAAAAGCGAGGATTTACGTCTGCTCGATTCATACCTGTCACAGCTTGGAAAAACCGACATAAAGGGGCAGATGAAGAATGCCGAACTGCATCTTATGGCAATAGAGCGCCAGATAACGGCTGCGCGAACGGAAAGCAACAAGTCACGGCTTTATATCTCGCTTTGCTCGCTGGCGGGACTTTTGGTTGTAGTACTGATAATATAGGTGATAGACATTATGGACGTAGATTTTATTTTTAAGGTGGCGGCAATAGGAATAATTGTAGCTGTGCTCGGTCAACTGCTTACACGTTCGGGCAGGGAGGACCAGGCAATGCTCACCTCACTTGCGGGGCTTGTGGTGGTTCTTTTGATGTTAATAGACGTAATAGGCGAGCTCTTTTCCACCATAAAATCTGTTTTCGGGCTTTAGTATGAATGTGTTTTCGGTGATAATGCTTTGTGTTCTGGCGGCAATGATATGCCTTTTGCTCTCGTCCTATAAACCGGAATATTCAATGGCGGTTGCCATAGGTGCAGGTATCTTCATTTTCTTTTATATTATAAAGGACATAGTGCCGGCAATTAAGAGTATTGATAATCTTTTAGGGCGCGCGGGGCTTGAAACGTCGTATTTTAAAATTGCCCTAAAGGCGCTTGGCATTTGTTATATAACACAGTTTGCCGCCGATATCTGCCGTGATTTCGGTCAAGCCGCGCTGGCAAGCAAGGCAGAGCTTGCGGGAAAATGTGCAGTACTGCTGCTCTCTTTACCGCTTATCGAGTCTATAACCGAAATAGCAGTTTCATTTATCTTTGAAATATGAAAAAAATAATTTTAACCATCGTGGTTTTAATGTTTATTTTGTCGCCCTCTGCTGCAGCCGACGTTTATAGTGAGCAGTTTGAGCTAAGCGGTGCCGAGGAGTTAAACGACAGTCTGCCCGACGGGGTAAGGTCGATATTTGATGAGCTCGAAATAGACATTACCAAGCAGAACTGGGTAGATAACATAAATGCGGGCAACGTTTTTACAATTATAAAGGAGTTTATAACCGACGGCGGTAAAACTCCGCTTAAATCGGGCGTCTCGGTAATAGCACTTATACTGGTAAATGCAGCTTTTTTGGCCTTCTGCGGCGAACGTATGGAGGTAAAGGGGACGGCACTTTATGTTTCTTCACTTTCGGTGTCGGCGGTAGCGCTGTTGCCGCTGTTTTCGGTAATAACAGCCTCGGCGCGCTCGGTGCGCGCGGGTGCGCAGTTTATGCTGTCGTTTGTTCCGGTTTACGGAACGGTGCTTTTTGCAAGCGGAAAACCCATTACCGGCGCGGCATCGGGCAGTTTGCTGTTGGCGGCAAGTGAGGGAATGGTGCAGCTTTCTACACACGTACTGTCGCCCCTTATAGGCTCGTATCTCGCGGTGTGTATATGCAGCTCCGTTTCCCCGGTTATTAACGGGTCCGGAATATCCGAGCTTATAAAAAAAGCGGCAAACTGGATAATAGGACTGATATCTACGGTTTATCTTGGAATTTTAAGCGTTCAGACAACGGTCAACGCCTCGGCGGACACTCTTGCCGTTAAGACGGGAAAATTCGTTATAGGCAGTTTTATACCGGTTGTAGGCGGGATTATGAGCGAAACCCTTACCACCGTGCAATCCTGTATGTCTTTGCTTAAAACCTCTGTTGGAATATACGGGGTTGTGGTGGTAGCGCTTATTATGCTGCCCGTAATAATCGAGCTTTTGCTGTGGCGGCTTATGCTGCTTTGCAGCTCGTCGGTTGCGTCGGTCTTTGAGTGCGGAGGAATATGTACCGTGCTAAAGGCCGCCGATGCGGCAGTTTCATTTTTAGTGGGTATTATCCTAATATGCGCGCTCGCGTTTATAATTTCTATTACGGTCATTTTTGCCGCAGGAGGTTAGAATGGAAACTGTTAAAAATATAGCCGCAAGCATTTCGGTTTCGGCTGTGGTTATAGGTGCTGTCTACATTATATGTCCTGACGGGGTTATGAGTCGGCAAATGAAGTTTATAGCGGGACTTTTGATGATACTCTCGCTCACGGTACCGTTTGTAGGCGTAAGTATAAAGGTGCCGAAGTTAGAGGAAATGCCTGACTACAGCGCATCGGCGGGGGCGATGATTTCAAACCAGGTGCGCCACCTGGCAAAGGCGGCACTGACCGATGCGGGAATAGAATATGAGGATATAGAGGTTTTTATGGATATTTCTCAGTCGGGGGACATATCTATTTATAGGATATACCTTTACGGTGTATCGGATGGAAGGGCTTCGCAAATATTAGAGTCAAGCCTTTCGGGATGTGAGGTAGTAATAGTAGATGAGTGATATTTTAAGTACCTTTAAAAACCTGAAAGAGGGTAAAGGCAAAATTATATTTTTGCTGGGCATAGTCGGTATCCTACTTATCTACTTATCAACATTTTTCGGAAAAGATGACGCGAAAACCACGGTTTCAGGCGGTGATATTACATACGAATACTGCACTCAACTTGAAAATAAGGTGGAAACGCTGGTAAAGGGCATCTGCGGTAGCAAAAGGGTTTCGGTGGTGGTAACGCTGGACTCGGGCAAGCAGTACGTTTATGCCGACGAGGGGCGAACCCAGACAACGGAAAACGGTAACGACCGCGAGCAAAGCTATATTATAATCGAATCGGCAGACGGCGAAGAGGGCGGACTTCTGGTTACCGAATATATGCCGACTGTGCGCGGTGTTGCCGTTGTGTGCGACGGTCTTACCCCTCAGATACAGCAAAATATATGCGATGCCATAGCGGCGGCACTCGATATTTCACAGAAAAAAATCTATGTTACGCAATATTTGTACTAGGAGGAACTTTTTATGAAAAAAGGCAAAGTCTTTGGCAAAAAGCAAATAACATTGGCGCTTATGGTGGTAGCCCTCGGAGGCGCTGTGTGGTTAAATATGAAATATTCGGCTTCGGGAGGCCTTGGCATAAACGACAGCAGCACGCCGACTGCATCGTATTTGGGGCAGGCGCAGTACGTAAACGGCGAGCAGGAGGGTGACGTCGTGGAAACTGCGGGCAAGGCGGAAAGCGGCGACTATTTTGAGGAAACCCGCGACGAGCGCAACACTACGCGTAAGGATGCGCTTGAAGATTTAGAGGAAACCGCTGCCGATGCAAAACTGTCCGACGAGGTAAAGGCGGCTGCTGTGGAAAAAATTGCAACACTAACCACCAGAATCGATAGCGAAGCGTCGATAGAAGCGCTCTTAAAGGCCAAGGGCTTTAAGGATGTTTTGGCTGTAATAGGCGATAATGACATAAACGTTGTTGTGAAGGTAGATAAACTTTTAGAGAGCGAAATAATACAAATTCAGGATATTGCCACCTCTCAAAGCGGACTCCCTCTTGACAAGGTGAAGATAATTACTGTAAAATAGTTGTGTAATTTGAAAAATGTGTTATAATATAAATGACGTTTTGAAAAGGAGGCATTTTTATGTCTGGAAATTTCGGTCTTAAAATCAATGAAGAGGTACTTGCAAAGATGGCAAGTATGGCAGCAGCTGAGGTTGAGGGTGTTCATTGCATCTCGGCTAAGGCAGCCGATATAAAGGGTGTTGTTGACCGCGGTGGTTTTGGCAGAGGCGTTAAGGCTTCTGTAGCGCCCGACGGTGAAATTACCATCACTGTTTTTATCTCAATCAAGCAGGGTGCCCACGTTAAGGACGTAGCCGAGCGTGTTCAGGCCAACGTAAAAGAAAAGGTACAGAATATGACCGGCTTTGCAGTAAGCCGCGTTAACGTTTCTGTTGCCGATGTTGAGCTTGTCGAGGCTACACCTGAAGAGACAGAAGAATAAAACTTCTAAACACCGCTTTTTAAAGCGGTGTTATTTTTTTATAAAAGCATATTGACAATAAATAGCGCATATGCTATAATACGTTTAACAATTAGGTTAAATGTTAAATGATGGAGGCGAAAAAAGTGGGATTACAGCAAACGTTAAAGGCGCTTGCCGACCCGATAAGGCGCGAAATTCTAAATATGCTTAAAAAGGGCAGAATGTCGGCCGGTGAAATAACCGACCGCTTTCCCGTTACGGGTGCATCGGTTTCACGTCATCTGTCCGTGCTTAGGGATGCCGATTTAATAAGGGATACACGCGAAGGAAAGTATATTTTTTACGAAATTAATACTTCGGTGCTTGAAGAAACTATGCTATGGCTCACCGGGCTAAAGGAGGATGCTGATAATGCTTAAAAATAATAAACTTAAACTCATAGCGGCTTCGATAGTAACAATGTTACCCAGTCTTATAGGTGTACTGATGTGGAATAAACTGCCGGATACACTTGCAATACATTGGGGTGTGGACGGAAATGCCGACGGCTTTGGTAGTAAGGCGTTAGCGGTATTTTTAGTGCCGCTGATTCTTTTAGCGCTTTTCTGGGTTTGTGTGCTTATTACTTCTAAAGACCCGCAAAACAAAAACCAGAACAAAAAGGTTTTCTCTATGGTGCTTTGGATAGTTCCGGTTATATCCTGCGTGGTTAATACGCTTATGTATACGTCTGTGCTTTATGAAAAAATACCCAGCACGGCGCTGCTATCTTTAATTTTTGGACTTTTGTTTGTTTTTGTTGGTAACTATATGCCAAAATGCAAGCAAAATTCTACCATAGGCATTAAAATCGGCCCGACACTTAAAAGTGAGGAAAACTGGAACGCTACACACCGCTTTGCGGGAAAGGTATGGTTTATAGGCGGAATTTTAATGCTGCTTTGCGGTCTTCTCCCCGAAAAACTGCTTGTTTATACTGTATTTATCATTTTGCTGATACTAATAGCTTTGCCCACGGTATATTCCTATCGTTTCTATAAAAAACAAAAAGCGGACGGAACGCTGAAACTATCCGCCACACCCGATAGCGGGTTTTATAAAAAGGGCAAAATAATAACCCTCGTTTTGTTACCCATCCTTTTGGTATTTTTAGTAATAATAACCTTCACAGGGAATATTAAAATAGAGTACGGCGAGACCGCATTTACCGTAAACGCCGAGTATTGTAATGATATTACGATAGACTACGATAATGTTGATAATATCGAATACGTAACAGATTTTGATACGGGCGTCAGAACGGGCGGATTCGGAAGTGCGCGTTTGCTTGTCGGTAATTTTAAAAACGATGAGTTTGGAAATTACACCTTGTATGCTTACACTCAAAGTGATAGTCACGTGGTACTGACCATTGGGGAAAGAAGACTGGTGCTTAGCGGTAAAAGCGAAAAAGCGACCGAGGAAATTTATAATGAGCTTTTAGGTTTTGTAGTAAAAGAGAAATAAAAAGGCGACACCTAAATGGTGTCGCTTTAATTTTTTATAGATTAGGCCTTGCCGTTGCAGCCAAGAACGTTCTTAATCTTGTGCTCAACCATACCCTTAATAGCGGTACGGCCATCACCAAGATACTGACGGGGATCAAAATGATCAGGATGCTCAACAAAGTGCTTTCTTACAGCGCCGGTCATAGCGAGACGCAGGTCAGAGTCGATGTTGATTTTGCAAACAGCCATGGTAGCAGCCTGACGAAGCATATCCTCGGGAATGCCGATAGCGTCGGGCATTTCGCCGCCGTAGGTGTTAACCATTTCAACAAATTCCTGTACAACCGAGCTTGCGCCGTGCAGAACAATCGGGAAACCGGGAAGACGCTTTGAAACCTCTTCAAGAATATCAAAGCGGAGCTGCGGCTTCTGACCGGGCTTAAACTTGAATGCGCCGTGGCTTGTGCCGATAGCGATAGCAAGCGAATCAACGCCGGTGCGTGTAACAAAATCATAAACCTGGTCGGGGTTGGTGTAGGAAGCGTGTTCTGCGCTTACGTTAACGTCATCTTCAACACCTGCAAGCTGTCCAAGCTCACCCTCAACGGTTACGCCGAACTGGTGTGCATAGTCAACAACCTGCTTGGTAAGAGC
>JAZUOJ010000009.1:0-27071 GCA_045604625.1 Acutalibacteraceae bacterium
GGGCTCAAGGCGGGCGATATCGTTTTTTGTTCTGACCTTACCTTTGCCGCTACGGTTAACCCCGTTTCATACGAGAACGGCGTTCAGGTGTTTATCGACTCGGAACGCGACACCTGGAATATGGATCCCCGCGCACTGGAAAAAGCATTCGAAAAGTATCCCGAATGCAAGTTGGTCGTTGTGGTTCACCTTTACGGCACCCCCGCTAAAATAGATGAAATAAAGGAAATATGCGACCGCCACGGCGCAACCCTTATCGAGGACGCCGCCGAGAGTCTTTCGGCTACATACAAGGGTGCCCAAACCGGCACCTTCGGCGATTTTTCTATAATCAGCTTTAACGGAAACAAGATAATTACCTCTTCGGGCGGCGGCATGCTGCTTTCGAACGATGAGGAAGCAATAAAACGCGCTCGTTTTTACGCAACGCAGGCACGCGACCCCGCACCCCACTACCAACACAGCGTAATCGGCTACAACTACCGAATGAGCAACGTTGTTGCCGGAATCGGACGCGGTCAGCTTTTGCACCTTGATGAGCACCGCGAGCTTAAAAAGAAGATTTATATGCGATATAAAGAGGGACTTCGCGGACTTCCGCTTACCCTTAACCCATACCCCGACTGCTGCGAGCCTAACTTCTGGCTTACCTGCCTGCTGATAGATGAGGGCTGCAAAACCGAGCCCTATGCGATTATGGACAAACTGGCAGAGGAAAACGTAGAGTCCCGCCCGATATGGAAGCCTATGCACCTTCAGCCGGTATTTGAAAAGCACGACTTTATTTCGGCAGAGGACAAGCCCGTCGCAGACGATATTTTCCGCCGCGGACTTTGTCTGCCCAGCGACATAAAGATGACCGAGGCTGAGCAGGACGAGATAATAGAGATTATCAGAGGTATGTTTTAATGTACGCAAAATTCATAAAACGCGCACTTGATTTTTTACTGTCGTTCTGCGCGCTTTCGGTGTTGTCACCTGTGCTACTCATCTTGACAGTACTGGGCGCAGTGAAAATGAAGGGCAACCCGTTCTTTCTTCAAAGACGTCCCGGTAAGAACGAAAAAATATTTAGTCTTATCAAGTTTCGCAGTATGACCTGCGAAAAGGACAAGGACGGCAATTTGCTGCCCGACGAGCAACGTCTTACCCGCTACGGTAAGATTTTGCGCTCTACCTCGCTGGACGAACTGCCTGAGCTTATAAACATTTTAATCGGAAATATGTCGATAGTCGGACCGCGTCCACTTCTGCCGGAATACCTTCCCTACTATACGGAAGATGAACGCCGCAGACATTCTGTTCGCCCCGGCCTTACGGGACTTGCACAGATAAACGGCAGAAACAGCATAAGCTGGGAACAAAAATTCAGCGATGATCTTAAGTACATAGAAAACATAACGTTTTCAGGCGATTTAAAAATAATCTTCGAAACGGTGGGCAAGGTGTTTAAGCGCGAAGGCATTTCTGCCGAGGGCAACGCAACCATGCCATCACTTATCGAAGTGCGAGAAAGGGAAACTGTAAATGCGTAGTGTGATAATTATCGGCGCAGGCGGACACGCCAAGGTAATTGCTGATATCGTCATAAAAAGCGGCGACCGTCTTTTGGGTTTTCTTGATGACCAAAAAACCGGAACGGTTTTCGGCGATTATAAGGTGCTGGGTACCGTAGATGATGCCGAAAAGCTTAAGTACGGAACCTATTTCATTATTGGCATAGGTTCGGCGGCGGCAAGACAAAACATAAGTGAGCGCCTTTCCCTTAATTGGTACACCGCCATCCATCCCTCGGCACAGGTTTCCACCGGCGCCTTAATAGGCGAAGGCAGTACGGTTATGGCAAATGCCGTAATCAACGCCGATGCCGCGGTAGGTAAACACTGTATTGTAAACACCGCATCTGTAGTTGAGCACGACTGCCGTCTGGCAGACTATGTGCATATTTCACCCTCTGCCACCCTTTGCGGCACCGTAAACGTTGGCGCCTCAACCCACATAGGCGCAGGAGCCGTCGTTAAAAACAATATTTCCGTCTGCGGGGACGTAACCGTCGGTTGCGGCGCAGCCGTGGTTAAGGATATTGACGTTGGCGGCACGTATGCGGGTGTTCCCGCACGACTTATTAAATAACGGAGTTTTTAGATGAAAATTCTTTACATAACCACCGTAGGCTGTACGATGAGCTTTTTTAAAGACCTGATAAAGCATCTTACAGACCAAGGCCACACAGTCGACCTCGCCTGCAACGAGCAGGATTATAAAATCGATCCCTTCTTTCACGAATTAAAGCTTAAAACATTTCCCCTTTCCTGCAGTCGTTCACCCTTTAGCGCGGGTAACGTTAAGGCTGTTAAGGAAATAAAGGAAATTGTTAAAAACGGCGGCTACGATATCGTTCATTGTCACACGCCGATTGCTGCCGCCTGCACACGCCTTGCCTGCAAAGGCTTTAGAAAAAAGGGACTGCGGGTAATTTATACAGCACACGGATTTCATTTTTTCAAGGGTGCACCAAAGCAGAACTGGGCTATTTTTTACCCGCTTGAAAAGCTTTGCGCCCGCTACACCGACACGCTTATAACCATCAACCGCGAAGATTACGAGCTGTCAAAAAATAAATTTAAAACCACAAAGTCACTTTACGTCCCCGGCGTAGGAATAAATACAGAACGCTTTGCCGATGCCGCATGTGACCGAGAAGCAAAACGAAAGGAACTAGCCGTTCCGGAAGACGCATTTCTTCTGCTGTCTGTGGGCGAGCTTAACGAGAACAAAAACCACCGTACTGTTATAAAGGCAATCGCCGAGCTTGAAAGCAAAAATGTCCATTACGCGGTTGCAGGCAAGGGCGGCGAGCGCGAAAATCTTTTATCGCTCGCAAGTGAACTTGGCATCTCAGACAGAATACACCTGCTTGGCCAGAGAAATGACATAAGGGAGCTGCTTAAAACCGCAGATGCGTTTTTACACCCCTCGCTTAGAGAGGGACTGCCCGTATCGGTTACCGAGGCGCTGGCGGCAGGACTGCCCTGCATCGTATCGAACATTCGCGGCTGCAGCGACCTTGTGGATGAAAACGGCGGATTCCTGTGTGAACCTCTTGACAAAAACGCCTTTGCCGAAAAGATAAACCGTCTTATGTTTGACAGCGCTCTTTGCGCCTCTATGGGTGAATATAACAGACAAAAAGCAACTCAGTTTGATATAAAAGCCATTATAGACTCTATGTGCAAAATATACGGAACACAAGAAAGGGTGGAAACGGTTGCAAAATAAACCGCTGATATCAATTATTATACCCGTTTATAAAATCGAGGAATATATAGCGCACTGTCTTGACAGCGTGTTGGGACAAAGTTATGACAACATTGAGGTCATATGTGTAAACGACCAAAGTCCTGACGGCTCACTGGAAATTTTAAAGGCTTATGCAGAAAAGGATAGCCGAATTAAGATTATAGACAAGCAAAATGAGGGTGTTTCTCTTGCACGCAATGCCGCGCTGGCTATCGCAACCGGTGAATACATGATGTTCGTTGATGGCGACGATTGGATAGACACCGACACCTGTGAAGCTGCACTTAACACGGCACAGGAGCACGATGCCGATGTTGTTCTTTTTGGATATATGCGTGAGTTTTCGGGCGCTTCGCTTGAAAAACGCATTTTCAAACAAGATATAATCCTGTTTGATGAGCACGACTGCAAAAACAATCTTTGCCGCAGAATTGCAGGTCCGTTAGGTCAAGAGTTGGGCATTCCGGAAAACGCTGATGCTCTATCCCCCGTTTGGGGAAAACTTTACCGTGCCGACCTTATAAGGAACAATGGCATAGTTTTCAAAGATATACGTGAGCTCGGCACATTTGAAGACGGACTTTTTAATCTTGATTGTTTTTACTTTGCTAAAAGCGCCGTGTTCATTAATCGTCCGTTTTATCACTACCGCAGAACCAATGCGGCTTCGATTACCGCCGTGTATAAGAAAAACTTTCTACCGCAGTGGCAAAATCTTTTCAGCATAATTGAAAACTTTATCCGCGACAACGGTTGCGAGGAAGATTTTTCCCGTGCGCTTAACAACCGCATTGCTCTGAGCATACTGGGACAAGGCTTTAACGTTATGGCAAGTCCCGTAGGCACCGTTGCTAAGATTAAAGAAATTAAAAAAATTATAAATCTTCCCCTATACCGACAGGCATATAAAAACCTAGACTTTAGCTTTTTCCCGCTCCACTGGCGTGTTTTTTACGGTTTTGCAAAGTTGCGTTTGGCTACCGGCGTTTATATGCTTTTATGGGTTATAAAAAAACTTATGGAAAGAAGGTAGGGTATGCCCGCTACCGTAAAGGAAATCGAACTTGAGATACTACTGACAGTCACCGAAATATTGAACCGGCACGGCATATATCCTTACCTTGCATACGGAACGATGCTGGGCGCCGCACGACACAGCGGTTTTATTCCTTGGGACGATGATATTGACATTCATCTGCTTCGTGATGATTACGAAGCCGCCAGAGAAATTCTCTGCCGCGAGCTGCCGCCCGAATACCGCTATTGTGACCGTCATACAGAAAAAGACTACCCTTACTGCTTTGCCAAGGTTCGTAAAAACGGCACGGCATTTGTTCAGGATGTCGATATGCATCTTGACATCCATAAGGGTATATATATCGATTTAATGCCTCTCGATGCCGCACCCGATGCAGATTATGATAAATTTGTAGCGCGCTCAAAACGCCTTAAAAAGCTTTTGTCTCTTACGACTATGAGTATAAAGAAAGGCGGCAAGCTACGCCCGCTTAAGCAGGTGCTTATAATAACTCTCGGTCACCTGTTGTGGAACAGAAAAAGACTTCAGCAAAAGCTTGATAAGCATATAAGTTCGTGCAAAAACCAAAACAGCGAATATGTTTGCGATAATCTTAACTACTATAAAAAATACCGCCGCGAATGGTTCGGCGAAGGCAAACTTTTAGATTTTGAAGGCAAAAAACTTCTCTGTCCGCTAAAATACGAAGAATATCTGACCGAGATTTACGGTGACTGGCAAACACCGCCGCCGCCCGAAAAACGTTCTTCTCATCACGGTATAATTTTTGTGGATGTAGAGCACGAATACAATACGTCAAAACAATAATACTTGAGGTGCTTTTTATGAACTCTCCCTTGGTTTCAATAGTAATCCCCGTTTATAACGGAGCCAACTATCTGCGCGAAGCTATAGAAAGTGCGCTTGCACAGACCTATAAAAACATCGAAATAGTAGTCGTAAACGATGGTTCTCGTGACGACGGAGCAACCGAGGCTGTCGCCCTTTCTTACGGCGAAAAAATCCGCTATATAAAGAAGGAAAACGGCGGTTGCAGTTCTGCTCTTAATACGGGTATTGAAAACATGAAGGGTGAGTATTTTTCTTGGCTTTCGCACGACGATATGTATACTCCCGAAAAGATAGCGTGTCAGGTCGCGCTGATAACCGAAGAAAACAAGGATAGCATTTTTATGTGCAACACCGCATTTGTTGATAAGGATTCAAATCCGTTAAGCCGCCCCACACACCCTTGGGGAAATGGTAACTTTACAGCAGAACATTCGCTTTATAATATGTTTTCAGGCAAAGGAATCAGCGGTTGTTCGCTGCTTATACCGCGTGTTCTTTTTGAAAAAAGCGGCATTTTCCGCACCGATATACTGTATATGCAGGACTATGATATGTGGTATAGACTGTTTCTGGATGGCGCTCCGATGGTATGTTGCGACACTTTAGGTGTTTTAAGCCGCGTACACGCTATGCAGACCACCGTTACAGGAAAAAGCAAAGGCGCCGCGGATGCTGCAAAGGTCGGCACACAGGTAGCGCCCCGCCTTAGAGGCAAATACCACAACGGAAAAAGCCTGCTTAAGAAATACCTCTTTTACTGTATGCGAAACCGCAGTTACGTAACCGGCAAGCTTGCCTATGAAATACTGTGTGAAGACAACGAGCTTTCGTTGTTTGATAAAATAAAAGCAAACGCAATTAAGCTTTACGGCAAAACCCGCCCGTTTTTGGTGCGCGTTTACTATAAACTACTCTTCGGAATAAAGGTGAAAAAATGAAAAAGGTTGGACTTTTAACCATCCATTCCCCATATAATTACGGTGCCGCACTTCAGGCTTATGCTACACAAAAGTCGGTATGCGACATTGGTGCCGAATGTAAAATAATTGATTTTTCAACCTCTGACACCATTCGCGGTAAAAAGTTTTTAAGGTTTGGTTTTTCCGGAACGGTAATAAAACACAATATACGAAATATTCTATGTGCATCTTCCTTCTTTGAGAGAAAAAAACGGTTCGAGCAATTTAAAAACCGTTATATGCGACTCACATACCGTTCGTACACAAAGGATAATATAGGCCTTGTTCGTGGAGAAAAATTTGATTGCATAATAACCGGCAGCGACCAAACGCTTAATCTTAATCTCGGCACACACAGCATAGACCGCGAGATTTTTTATCTGCCCTTTATAAACACAAAAAAGATTTCCTATGCCGCAAGCATGGGAGAACACATCGGTGACCTGACCGATGTGCAGCAGGAATTTATTAAAACCGCTCTATCGGAATACAGCGCTTTGTCTGTGAGGGAAGAGGTATGTGCTGACAAAATCGAAAGCCTTTTGGGCCGTCGTCCCGAAATTATAGCAGACCCGACCCTCGCCATTACGCGAGAACATTGGGAAAGCATTTTGTCCCCGGTAGAGGATCTGCCCGAAAATTATATTCTTTTTTACACCGTGCTTTCGGCGCCCTGGACGGTAGAATACGTTAAAAAACTTTCTCGCGAGACGGGACTTCCTGTCGTTGCAGCACACCCGCAAAACTCCTTTGAAATAAATTCCGGATTTTTGCGTTTTTGTACCTGCGGTCCCGCAGAATTCTTGTATTTAATAAAAAATGCAGGCCTTGTGGTAACAACATCATTCCACGGAACGGTCTTTTCAACGGTTTTTGAGCGCCCTTTTGTCTCCCTTGTTTTAGGGGAAGGAAACCGCATTTCCTCGCTTTTGACTCACACCGGACTCGAAAATCGTGGTTTTAGAAGCGCACCCGATAACCTTGACCTTTATAACGTCGATTTTACCAGTGCTAAAAAATATCTATTAGAAACACAAAGCGAGAATCTTGACTTTTTAAAACGCTCAATAAACTAGCGGAGGCAACTATTTTTTATGATTTATTACATTCTGGTTGCGGTAATTTTGCTGCTACCGCTGCTTACAAACAATCTTAAAATCGGCAAGTATCTTTATTTTGCCGTTGTTACAGCACTTTTAATATTTTTCGCAGGTTTTCGTCACTACACGGTCGGAACAGACACCGCCCGTTATGTAAAATATATGTTTGTCGGCGGCACACCGGTTTGGGAATACACACTGGAGGAACTGCTCGAAAAGCGCGAATGGCTTTTCCTTTTATACCGTTCTATCGTGAAGCAATTTACCGACAACTACACGTGGTTTCTGTTTCCGGTTGCTGCCTTTTACGGAATTACGGTTTCAAGGTTTGTTTTCAAGCACAGCGAATATCCTGCTCTTAGCTTTCTTATATTTCTTGCAATGTCGTATTATGCTTTTAGTCTTACCGGTATGCGACAGACCATTTGTTACACTTTTATCATCTGGGCGCTTGATGCGCTGGTTGAAAGGCGAAAACTTTTATGTCTTTTATTTATACTAATATCATCAGGGTTCCACATAACCGGACTTCTGTTCTTGGTAATTTTTGTTGTCGACCTAGTACCTTTTAACCTATTATATCTTCTCGGAACCGGCATAGCCTCAATTTTCACCTATATGTTTGCTCCCCTGTTTATCGGAAACGTTTCGGACTTTTTGTGGGGCGACGACCGCTATGCCGAGGTTGAATATGCGGGTGGCGAAAGCATGCTGCTTGTTATCGTTGCGGTTGCAATTGCGTCGGTGTTTTTGCACCCTGACCTTTTCAAGCACGCTCAGCTTGAAATTCGTCCCGACGGCAGAAAGCAGCGCAGCGAACTGCAGGTTGACCAGCTTTTTGTAAAAATGCTGCTGTTCTCTATCCCGATTCAGGCGATGGTTCTCTATCAGGCAAACATCTTCCGCGTTGCTATGATGTTCCACTTCCCTATGATGGCAATTATACCCTCGGTTATAAAACGACAAAACGACGATTATATTTCCCTGCTGGGAAGACTCATCGTTTCGGCAGTTCTTTTCCTTGAACTGTTTGTGTTTACGTTTAACGCCGCCGGTGTTATGCCCTACGCGTTCTACTGGCAATAATGTGAGGTGAAAAAAGTGAAGGTTCTTCAAATTAACTGCGTATATAACTTTGGCAGCACCGGAAGACTCGTAAAATATTTGCACGAGGGTCTTCTCGCGGCAGGACACGATTCTGTCGTTTGCTACGGCAGAGGAGAAAGAGCGAGCGAAGATGGTGTTTTCAAGGTATCAAGCGAGTTTGAGGCAAAACTTCACTCGGCGTTTGCCCGCCTTTTCGGAATGCAGTTTGGTTTTTCTCCTGTTGCAACTGCAAAAACAATAAAAATTATAAAAGACGAGAAACCAGACGTTGTTCATCTTCACTGCCTTAACGGAAACTTCCTAAACGTTTACCGTATTTTGCATTATCTAAAAACCAAAAACATAAAGACCGTGCTTACTCTGCACGCCGAAATAATGCACACGGCAGGGTGCGAACACTCGGTTGACTGTGAAAAATGGAAAACCGAATGCCAAAACTGCCCGAAAATTTGTGGCCGGATTTCCCGCTTTTTTAGAGACGACGCACGTCACTGCTACCGCAAAATGATGGCCGCTATGCAAGGCTTTGATAATCTTACGGTTGTTGGCGTATCAGACTGGCTTTTGGACCGCGCAGCACAGTCGCCGATATTAAGCGGGGCACGTTTCTTTACAATATATAACGGCATAGATGTAAATGTCTTTAAAAACACACCCTCTGACCTGCGCGAAAAACTTGATATCGCACAGGACAAAAAAGTGGTATTACACGTCACGCCTAATTTCCGTCACCCCATTAAGGGCGGAGAATACGTAATAAAACTGGCAAACGCTATGCCACATCTGCAGTTTATAATTGTAGGAGCAGGCACAGAAGGGGTTGCTTTCCCCGAAAACGTTAAAACCCTTAACCACACAAACAGCAAAGAGGAGCTGGCAGCACTTTATTCGCTCGCCGACGTTACCCTGCTTACGTCGGTTCGCGAAACCTTTTCTATGGTCTGCGCCGAAAGCCTTTGCTGCGGCACACCGGTCGTCGGTTTTCGCGCGGGCGGGCCCGAAAGCTTTGCCCTACCCGAGCACTCAGCTTTTTGCGAGTTTGGCGACGTGGACGCGCTTTGTGCGTCTGTAAGCGCTATGCTTGAGCGCGGCAAGACGGCAGAAACAGAGGCGGAAGCCGCAAAACTATATTCATCCGAAAAAATGTTTTCAATGTATCTCGATAAATACATAAACTAACGGAGGGGAATTTTTTGAAAAAAATAGGTACAATTACCTTCCATTGGGCAGCAAACTACGGTGCAGTGCTTCAGGCGTACGCCCTTCAACAATATTTAAAAAAGAACGGTTTTGACACCGAAATTATCGATTACGTGCCTACCCGTATTAACACCATTCAAAAGCTGCTTGCTGTAAAGAACCGCAACCGAGAGTTCTTTTTAAAAGAACGGAGAATTAAGGCGTTTCGCAAGGCTGAGCTTACGCTTTCTAAAAAAAGATACGGCTCTAACCGTTCGCTTTTTTCCTGTAGGGATACGTATGACGCCGTAATTTGCGGCAGCGACCAGGTTTGGAACAAGGCATTTACGATGGGGGCTGAAAAAAAGCCTACCCTTAGTTATTTTTTAAACTTTGCCGGAAACGGCACCAAAAAAATCTCCTACGCCGCCAGTTTTGGGCTTGAGGTTTTACCCGACGATATGGCAAAAATCATTAAACCCGAACTCGATTCTTTTCACGCTGTCAGCGTTCGCGAGGAAAGCGGCAAAAAAATTCTTGACGGCATCGGCGTTAACTCTACGGTTGTTGCCGACCCGACGCTTCTGCTTGATGCAGACGATTACTGTCGTCTTTTTGAGGGGAAGGCAAAAGAAACTCCCCCTGCTGTTTTTTCATACATTTTACATTCCGGCCAAAAAACCGCTTTGGCGGTAAGCCGACACGTGTGCAACTGTTTGGGCGTAAACGAGCAAAGCAGCACCACTTGCGGAATTTACGACTGGCTGAGTTTTGAGAAGAACGCAAAGTTCATAGTTACCAATTCTTTTCACGGCACGGTTTTTGCACTTATTTTCCACACACCGTTCATAACCGTCCCTGTTGAAAACTCTAAAATGAACGGAAGAATAGAAACACTTCTTAGGTCTGTCGGTCTTGAAAACCGCGTGGTATCACGGTTCGACGGCGGCTTTGTTGACAGACTTATGTCATCTGAAATTGACTGGCAAGAGGTTGACCGCCGTCTTGGCGAGCTGCGAAACATCTCTTTTGATTTTTTAAAGGAAGTATAATTTATGAAGGCTAATCAGCTAAAGTGGGGCTCTACCCTTTCATATCTGCAAATGGCGCTTAACATCATAATTGGGTTATGCTATACACCCGTTATGATAAAGCTGCTGGGTAGTAGTGAATACGGTCTTTACAACACCGTTTCCTCCACTATTTCTATCCTTTCTGTTTTAAGCCTTGGCTTCGGAAGCGGATACATAAGGTACTATGCAAAATATAAGGCAAATGACGACAAGGAATCTATTTTCCGCCTTAACGGCCTTTTCCTCGTTATTTTCTCTATAATCGGCTTGGTTGCCTTAGCGTGCGGACTGTTTTTATCGGGAAATCTGCACCTCGTTTTTGATGAAGGACTCACGGCAGAGGAATATAAAATTGCCCGCGTCCTTATGCTGCTGCTCACGGTAAACCTTGCTGTTTCTTTCCCCGCCAGCGTTTTTTCGCATATTATTTCGGCGCACGAGCGCTATATATTCCTAAAGCTGCTTGGCGCGGTGCGAACTGTTTTAAGTCCGCTTGTTACCCTGCCGCTGTTGCTTATGGGTTTCCGTTCGATTGCAATGGTCACCGTTTCGGTTGTTCTGCATATTGCAGTCGACGCTATATACTTCTTCTACGTTGTGTTCGTAATAAAGGATAAATTCCTGTTCGGACGTGTTGACCGCCAGCTGTTCACAAGCCTTTTCGCCTATACCGCGTTTATTGCTATAAATATGATAGTAGACCAGGTTAACACCAACTTCGGAAAGATTATACTCGGCCGATACAAGGGCACAACAGCCGTTTCGGTCTACTCGGTAGGATACACGCTTTACAGTTTTTATCTTATGTTTTCTAACTCGATTTCTACGGTTTTCACACCGCGAATACATAAAATTGTAATAGAAACCTCCGACAACGAGCGAAGACAAAAACTTACCGACCTTTTCACAACCGTCGGCAGAATACAGTTTTTGGTTTTAGCTCTTGTAAGCTCGGGACTTATATTCTTCGGTAAAACATTTATTACAAGATACTGGGCAGGAAGCCTATACGGTGACGCCTACTACGTTGCGCTTCTGCTTATAATTCCGTCAACCATTCCGCTTATTCAAAATCTTGGAATAGAGATTCAGCGCGCACAAAACAAACACCGTTTTCGCAGTCTGGCTTATGCCGTTATGGCAGTTGTCAATCTGGGACTTTCGGTAGTACTGTGCCAAAAATACGGCGCTGTGGGCGCCGCAATAGGTACAGCCATTTCGCTTATACTTGCCAACGGCATTATAATCAACATCTACTACCACAAGCAGTGTAATATAGATATACTCGCTTTTTGGAAAAGCATTCTCTCGATGCTTCCGGGACTTATTCCCTGTGCCGCACTAGGCATAGCTTTAAATGCCTTTGTCACCTATAATTCATTTGTAAAATTTGCTCTTTGCATACTTTTATATGCCGCAGTTTACTGCATATCAATGTGGTTTATGAGCATGAACGACTATGAAAAGAGTTTAATTATAGTTCCCGCAAACAAAATACTAGGCAAACTTCGACACAAAAAATAATTTTAAGGATGATATTATGTTTAAGGACAAAACCCTACTTATTACCGGCGGAACCGGCAGCTTCGGAAACGCAGTACTCAACCGTTTTCTTGCAACCGACATTAAGGAGATTCGCATTTTCTCGCGTGACGAGAAAAAGCAGGACGATATGCGCCACGAATTTCAGGCGAAGGACCCCGTTCTTGCCGGCAAGCTTAAGTTCTTTATAGGCGACGTGCGCGACCTCGCATCGGTAAAGAATGCAATGCACGGAGTGGACTACATTTTCCACGCCGCAGCACTTAAGCAGGTTCCATCCTGTGAATTCTTCCCGATAGAGGCTGTTAAAACAAACGTGCTTGGCACCGACAACGTGCTTACCGCCGCAATTGATGAGGGAGTTAAAACCGTAATTTGCCTTTCGACCGATAAAGCCGCCTACCCCGTTAACGCTATGGGTACCAGCAAGGCTATGATGGAAAAGGTTGTTGTTGCGAAAAGCCGCACGGTAGACCCGGAGAAAACAAAAATTTGCTGCACCAGATACGGCAACGTTATGTGCTCGCGCGGCTCGGTTATTCCGCTTTGGATAGAGCAGATAAAAGAGGGCAAGCCCATAACCGTTACCGACAAAAATATGACACGCTTTATTATGTCGCTTGAAGAGGCTGTTGACCTTGTTCTGTTTGCCTTCGAGAACGGTGTTTCGGGCGATATTTTGGTACAAAAGGCTCCCGCCTGCACCATAGAGGTTTTGGCACAGGCTGTAAAAGAGTTGTTTGCGCCCGACTGTGAAATTCGCGAAATCGGTATTCGCCACGGTGAAAAAATGTACGAAACCCTGCTTACCAACGAAGAATGTGCAAATGCTACCGATATGGGACAGTTTTACCGCGTACCCGCCGACAAGCGCGACCTGAATTACGACAAGTATTTCAGCGTGGGCGACACCTCTCGCAACACGCTGACCGAATTTAATTCGAACAATACCGAACTGTTAAACGTGAAGCAGGTAAAAGAAAAACTTTTATCTCTTGCATACATAAAGGAAGAACTGGCAAAGAGAGGCTAAAATATGCCAACGGCTCAGCAAATTGGTTTGATTAAAATAGTGCGCAGTGCGCTCACCGGACAAGCAGAAGTGTTGCCCGATGGGTTTGATTTCGCGCGCTGTTTTGACACCATTCGACGCCACCGCATATTTAGTATGGCCTATACCGGCGCAGTTGCCTGTGGCATAGACGAGACCCTGCCCGAGATGCAAAAGCTTTTCGGCAAGACCTGTCTTGAGGTGGCAAGAAGCGAACAGCAGGTTTGGGAAACGGAACGTTTATATGACGCTTTTATAAAAGAAAAAATCGACTTTTTACCCGTAAAAGGTCTGGCGATTAAGGCGCTTTACCCGCAGCCCGATATGCGTTATATGTCTGACGCCGACGTGCTTATACGCGAAAGCCAGAGAGAAGAGATAGAAAAAATACTCGGCGAGCTTGGGTATGAAAAGTACGCCGAAAGCTTGTGCGAAATAATATACAATTCGGCGGGGCTGCATCTTGAGCTACATAAACATCTCATCCCGCCAGATATCAAAGACTATTTTTCCTATTTTGGCGACAGCTTTAAAAAGGCCGAAAAAGTAGACGGCACCAGCCACTATAGGCTCTCTGACGACGACCATTTTATTTATATATTTACCCATTTTGCCCGTCACTACCGAGGCGGCGGAATCGGCATAAAGCACATGACCGACCTTTGGGTGTGCAAAACGGGACTAAATCTTAACGAAGAATACATAAAGACGGAGCTCGAAAAACTAAAGCTTTACAATTTCTATGTAAATATTTATAAAACACTTGACTGCTGGTTCTGTGACGGAAAGGCTACAGAAATAACCGACCACATAACCGAAACCGTTTTCGCAAGCGGCGCATACGGCACCGCCACCGCCGCACGTCTTTCGGATGCCGCACGGCGCTCAAAGGACGGAAAGGTATCCTCAGCAAAAACCTCACGCACTATGTGGATGCTTTTTTTGCCCTACGGCATAATGTGTATAAAATATCCCATTCTTAAAAAGCTGCCATTTCTTTTGCCCGTGTTTTGGGTTGTACGCGGTGTCAAATCACTTGTTTTCAGGCGAGATAAAACACTTTCAAACCTTAAAGAAATTGGCGGTCTTTCGGCAGACGAGGTAAAGCGTTTCAGCGACTCGCTTCACCTTGTCGGACTTGAATTTGATTTTTAAACGGAGGAAAAGTATGAAGTTTTTTATTTTAGGCTGCAACGGCATGGCCGGACATACCATTTCCCTCTACCTCTCGGAGCAGGGACACGAGGTTTTTGGTTTTGACCGTGCAAAATCACGCCTTATAAATTCGGTTGCAGGTGACGCCCGCGATACCGAAACACTACGCAACATAATAACCGAAGGCAGGTTTGACAGCGTTATAAACTGCATTGGCATACTTAACCAGTTTGCCGAACAGAACAAGTCTCTCGCGGCCTTTCTAAACGGATACTTTCCCCACTTTTTGGCCGAATCCACAAGCGGCACCGACACACAGGTAATACATATGAGCACCGACTGTGTTTTTTCCGGAAAACGCGGCGGCTACACCGAGGACGACCTGCCCGACGGCGAAACCTTTTATGACCGCAGCAAGGCGCTGGGTGAACTTTGTGACGACAAAAACATAACCCTTCGCGGCTCTATTGTCGGCCCCGATATAAACGAAAACGGCATAGGCCTTTTAAACTGGTTTATGAAGCAGGAGGGTGAGGTAAACGGATTTACCCGCGCAATGTGGACGGGACAAACTACGCTGCAGCTTGCCAAAACAATGGAGCAAGCGGCAAAAGCAAAGGCGCACGGCCTTTACAACACCGTTCCGGACTGCTCAATTTCCAAGCACGACCTGCTGCATCTTTTTAACCGTTACCTGCGCGACGGAAAGGTTAAGATTAACGCTGCCGATTCCTTTGTGGCGGATAAATCGTTAAAGCGCACGCGTTTTGAATTCCCGTACCTTATACCCGATTACGAAACGATGGTACGCGAAATGGCAGACTTTACTAAAAAACATAAAGACTTATATCCGCATTACTCGCTGTGAGGTGTTATAAATGAAAAAATTAAAACTTATGACCTTTGTGGGTACCCGCCCCGAAATTATTAAAATGTCGGCAATAATAAAAAAGTGCGACAAATATTTTGACCATATTTTGGTGCACACCGGTCAAAACTATGACTATACGCTTAACGAGGTATTTTTCTCTGATCTGGACCTGCGCGAGCCTGATTTTTATTTGGGTGTTGTTGGCGACAACCTTGGTCAGACTATGGGCAACGTTATCTCTAAATCATACGAGCTGATGGTAAGGGAAAAGCCCGACGCGGTTATCGTTTTGGGCGATACCAATTCGTGCCTTTGCGTAATTTCGGCAAAAAGACTTAAAATCCCGATTTTCCATATGGAGGCCGGCAACCGTTGCTTTGATGAAAACCTGCCCGAAGAGATAAACCGCAGAATCGTTGACCACATAAGCGACGTCAATATGTGCTACACCGAGCACGCCAGAAGATACCTAAATGCCGAGGGCACCGCCAAGGAGCGCACCTACGTTGTCGGTTCGCCTATGGCAGAGGTATTAACCGAATATATCGACAAGATAAAGTCTTCGGACGTATTATCACGCCTTTCACTTGAAAAGGGCAAATATATTCTTCTCTCCGCCCATCGCGAAGAAAACATAGACACAGAGGAAAATTTCCTTTCGCTTATGAATTCTGTTAACGCTATGGCGGAAAAATATGATATGCCTATTCTTTATTCCTGCCATCCGCGCAGCGAAAAATTTATAAAGGAGCGCGGCTTTAAGTTCGACAGCCGTGTTCGCCAGAACAAGCCGCTTGGCTTTTATGACTACAATTGTCTGCAGATGAACGCCTTCGCGGTAGTTTCCGACAGCGGAACTCTGCCCGAGGAGGCCAGCTTCTTTGCGTCGCAGGGCTTCCCGTTCCCCGCAGTAAGCGTTCGCACCTCGACAGAACGTCCCGAGGCTATGGACAAGGGCGACTTTATTATTGCGGGAATACGCGATGAGCAGGTTTTGCAGGCCGTTGACACCGCAGTTGAGATGAACAAAAACGGCGATATCGGAATCCCCGTTCCCGACTATGCCGACCAAAACGTATCCACCAAGGTGGTTAAGCTTATTCAGTCCTACACCGGAATTGTTAATAAGATGGTGTGGCGCAAATATTAAACTAGGAGTCTTAGTATGCAGTCAGCACAACTTCGTGCGCAGACAATTCTATATAAGAACGACATATCGGCGCTTGAGCGTTCGGTTACAAGCATTGCCGCGGCCGTAAAACTAAGCCGCGCGCAGGGCGGCAACGTAACCTATGCGGAAATAGCCTTTGGCGACGCGTCACCCGAGCCGATTTTAAACAGCGACATTCTTGCCGAGTGGAACGTAAAATACGGTGAGTTTTTAAAACTTTCCTACACCGTTTTCGGTTTTAATTCGGGCACAAGCAAGGGACAGAATATTCTGTTTCGCGAATGTGAATGCCCCTATCTTATGATATATAACCCCGATATTGTCGTTGCTCCTAACTACTTTTTAGAGATGATGCCGCTTTTCTCCCGCTATGAAAACGTGGGTTTAGTAGAAGCGCGCCAAACCCCGCTTGAACACCCGAAAAGCTTCGACCTTTCGGACGGCACCCAAATCTGGGGCGCTATGGCATGTGTTATAGTCCCGTCGGAAGTTTATAGCGAGCTTTCGGGACTTGATGAGCAAAATTTCTTTATGTACTGCGACGACGTAGATTTTTCGTGGAGGCTTCGCCTTTCCGGACGAAAGGTTGTTTACTGCCCGTCTGCAGTAGTATTCCACGGCCACCGTCTTGACAGCAAGGGCAACCCCTGTCCCACCGAAGCGGAGCTGTATTATTCGGCAGAGTCTTCGCTGCTTATGGCCTATAAATATTCCTGCAAGGAACGCGTAAAGGAGCTTATAAAACAGTATTCGGTAGGAACCCCCTACCAGCAGAAGGCTCTTTCGGAGTTTATGCGCCGCAAAGACGCCGGTATACTGCCACAGCCGCTTGACCGCGACCATAAAATAGCATATTTCAAGGATGGCTGCTATTCCCGCCATCGTTATGAAATGTAGAGAGGTATTTATGGATAAATTAGTTTTCAGCAACAGCAACTTTAAAAAATACCTTGACCACATAAAAAATCAGCTGGGAAAAGAGACGCTTTTAAATCTTTTGGAAACCGACTCTTTCCCGACCGAAAACGCACCGTTTTTATCGGTAATTATGCGCACCCAAGGCAAACGCCCCGACGCGCTGCGAGAGGCTGTTTTGTGCCTTTCGGCGCAGACAAATACCGATTTTGAACTGCTTATAATGTGCCACAACGTGGACGCCGACAGACAGAAAACGGTTAACGATATTATAGACGAAACGCCTGACTGGCTTAAAGAAAAAATTCGCGCAATACCCGTTTCGGGCGGTACGCGAACAACCCCGCTTGAGGCGGGTTTTAAGGCCGCGCGCGGAATATACGTTTCTATTTTTGATGATGACGATATTGTCTTTGATAACTGGGTAGAGGCGTTTTTTGACCTTTACAAAAAGGAACCGGGCACAATTTTGCACGCCTATGCGGTTGAGCAAGATTTTGAAGAGATTAAATGTCACGACAAAACTGCGCTTGTTACCGCGTCGGCACCGCGCAACATATACTGCAAGGATTTTGAGTTTGTGCGTCAACTTTCGCAAAACTTCTGCCCTACTATGAGTCTTGCTTTCCCAAAATATGTCTTCGACGTTTTCGGCGTTCGGTTTGATGAACAGCTTTCTACAACGGAGGACTGGGATTTCCTTATGCGCTGTGCATTTGTGTGCGGTGTTTCAAACACGCCTTTGGTCACCAGCATATACCGCAAATGGGTAAATGCGGAAAACTCGCAGAAGCTGCATAGCCGCCAAGAATGGAACAAAAACCACAGGCTTATCCAAAACAGATTTATGGGATTTTCGGCAGCACTTCCGCTTTCAGAACTAAAGCCCTACACATATTCTGCCGACAGCGACACCCTGCTTCCCGATAATCTTCGCCACATTGAGGTGTTTATTGATTCAGGAATGGGTTTTGTAGGAACCCAAACCGCAAAGCTGCAGTTTGAGTTTGAAAACGGTGCCTGGACAGCCCGCGCCTGTGAACTCGAAAACTATAAACAAATTCGGATGATTCGTTTTGACCCCGATGATTTCGGTCTGCTTTCACTTGAAGATTTTTCTGTGCGCGTGGTTGACGAAAACGGAAAGTCGGTACCCCTGCGCAAAAGCTTTATTCGTTCAAACTACGTAAAGGCCGGAAAGAGTCTTGTGTTTTTCGGCGCCGATCCACAGGTTGTATTGCCGCTGAAAAAGCCACTGCGATGCAGCGAGATTATAATCACGTTTAATATGAACAGAGCTGTATCGGCAAGGAAAACTATTTTTTCCTGCGGTAAGTTTGCTTTAGCACACACTCTCCGCTCTACCTGCAGGGTGTGCTACCATATCCTAAAAAGAATAAAAAACAGATAACAACACGAGGTACTTTTATGAATAAATATGACGTAATAATTGTCGGCGGCGGTGCCGGCGGACTTTTTGCCGCTTTCGAGTTTGCAAAGCTCGCTCCCCAGCTTAAGGTGTGCCTGCTCGAAAAGGGTGCACCCCTTGAAAAGCGCAACTGCCCGATAGACGGCGTAAAAATTAAAAACTGCATTAACTGTAACCACTGCTCTATCACAACGGGTATTGGCGGTGCAGGCGCATTTTCGGACGGAAAATACAACATTACAAATAATTTCGGCGGCGATTTTAAGGCATACGTCGGCGACGAGCCCGCACTTCAGCTTATGCGCTACGTTGACAAAATCAACCTGGAGTTCGGCGGTCAGGACGCAAAAATATACTCGACCGTTGGTTCTGACATAAAGCGTCAGGCGCTACAGTACGACCTGCATATGCTGGACGCTCAGGTTCGCCACCTCGGTACCGAGCGCAACTATTATATACTTAAGAACTTAATAGAGCATATCTCTAAAAACATAGAAATCCGCTACTTTACCGAGGTTGAAGATATTGAGCACGCCGAAAACAGCAACTGGCACATCACCTGCAAAAACGGGGACGAGCTTGTCGGCAGCTACGTAATTATAGCGGCCGGCCGCAGCGGCTCTAAATGGACCTCCGAAATATGCAACCGTTTTGGCATACAGAACGAAAACAACCGCGTGGACATCGGCGTTCGTTTTGAGTGTCCCGCCGACGTGTGGACACCCATCACCGACAAGGTTTACGAAAGCAAAATTATGTACCGTTCGCCCAAAACCCGCAGCGTTTGCCGCACGTTCTGCATGAATCCGCATGGAGAGGTCGTTGCCGAGAACACCAACGGCATAATTACCGTTAACGGACACAGCTATGACGACCCCGCGCTTTACACCGACAACACAAACTTTGCGCTGCTTGTTACACACAAGTTTACCGAGCCGTTTAAAAATTCTAACGCCTACGGCGAACACGTTGCAGCGCTTGCGAATATGCTTGCGGGCGGTGTTATGGTACAGCGCTTCGGCGACCTGCTTGAGGACCGTCGCACCAACCCCAAACGTCTGCGCGAAAGCTTTACACGCCCCACGCTCGACGCCAGCCCCGGAAACCTTGCGCTTTGTATGCCTAAGGCCACACTTGATACCATTATCGAGATGATTTTCGCGCTCGATAAGCTGGTACCCGGTACAGCGAACTATGACAACCTGCTCTACGGTACCGAGGTTAAATTCTATAACTCGCGCGTTGAACTTGACAGCCACCTCGAAAGCAAGGAAAAAGGTCTTTTCTTTATAGGTGACAGCTCGGGTACAACACACTCGTTGTCGCAGGCCTCGGCAGAGGGCGTATACGTCAGCCGCTATATAACAGGGCTGCTGACCGACACCGAAATTCCGCTCTACTAAACAAAAAAGCTATCCTTTTAGGATAGCTTTTTTAATTTAAAAATATTTTTTAAGTATAGCGTCAACTATTTGACGGCTTGCTGTTCCGTCACCGTAGGGGTTAACCGCGTGTGACATAGCGTTATACTTGTCCTCGTCGGTGAGCAGGGTATCAACAATGTTGAAAATGTCGTCTCTGTTCGTGCCTGCAAGAACAAGCGTGCCGGCTTCAACACCCTCGGGGCGCTCTGTTGTGTCGCGAAGAACTACAACCGGCTTACCAAGCGAGGGAGCCTCTTCCTGAATTCCGCCGCTGTCGGTAAGAATCAGGTGAGCCGCATTCATAAAATTGTGGAAATCTAAAACGTCAAGCGGAGAAATAAGCTTGATTCTGTCGCTGTCGCCCAAAACCTCCTTCGCGGTGTTGACAACAATGGGGTTCATATGAACAGGATAGATTACCTTTACGTCTTCGTGCTTGTCAAGAACGTCGCGTATTGCAGAGAACATATTGTGCATTATATCGCCGAGATTCTCTCTGCGGTGTGCGGTAAGCAGAACAAGACGGCTGTCCTTAGCCCAGTCAAGCGCTTCGTGACTGTAGCTTTCGCTGACGGTGGTGCCGATAACGTCGATAGCGGTGTTACCGGTAACAAAAATCGTATCATCGGATATGTTCCAGGAAAGCAGGTTCTGTCTGCTCTTTTCGGTAGGAGCAAAGTTAAGGTCGGCAACCAAAGAAATAAACTGACGATTTATTTCCTCAGGGAACGGAGAATATTTGTTATAAGTACGAAGACCTGCCTCAACGTGACCGACGGGAATCTGACGGTAGAACGCAGCCATTGCCGAAACAAAGGCTGTGGTTGTGTCGCCGTGTACCAGTACAAGGTCGGGCTTTACGTCTTCCATTACCTTATCAAGTGCCGTAAGAGCAGAAGAAGTGAGCGAGGCGAGTGTCTGGCCCTGTTTCATAAGGTTTAGATCCAAATCGGGGGTAATAGAAAAAATCTCTAAAACCTGGTCAAGCATCTGGCGGTGCTGTGCGGTTACGCAAACAACCGTTTCGATTTTATCGTCGTGTTTCTGAAGCTCCTTTACAAGGGGCGCCATTTTTATTGCCTCCGGACGTGTGCCGAAGACGGTCATAACCTTAATTTTTTTCATTTTGCTCACCCAATTCCTTTCTTATAGCCGATAAGAATTTTATGTTGTTGTTATAAAAACGCTTAATGCGGGTAGGCTCAAGCGCTATGCGATAAAGCCACTCACAGTTAAGTTTTATAAAAAATTCCGGTGCGCGCTTTTTTGTGCCGGAAAGCACGTCAAGCGAGCCGCCTATTCCCATAAATATGCCCTTGTTGAAATCGGCAAGATGCTTGTATATAAGAATTTCCTGACGCGGAATTCCCAGCGCAACAAAAACCATATCTGGTGCTTTCTCCTTCATATCGGCGAAAACGTCCTCGTCCTTGTTGTTGTATCCGTCCTTGAGACCTACTATCTTAAGATTAGGATAAACCTCGTCAAGCGTAGCCTTTAATCGCTCTAAAACCTCGGGCTTTGCGCCATAGAAGTATGCCGAAAGTCCGTTCTCGCTTCCGAAACGTAAAAGCTCGCAGGTGGTTTCAACACCCGTTATTCTCTCCTGCGGTGCTTCACCGGCCCAAGCGGCAGCCTTTACAATGCCGATGCCGTCGGGGGTGATAACCGTGTTAGAATCGCTAAGCAGCTTATCAAACTCCTCATTTCTTGAGCCGTGCATAAAGGTCTCGGGATTGGCGGTTACAACAAAGGTCTTCTCGCCCGCCAAAGCGCGACCGCAGATGTACTTAAAAAAGTTTTCCTTGGAATCGGTATAAAGATTCTTAAAGTATTCTACCATCTTAAACTCCCCATATTTTAATCCGCATTACTTTTTACTATCATTATAGGCACTATTGTGCATATTGTCAACAAACTATTGCCTATCACTCGGCGTCTCGTCGCTTATTATATAGCGCGGACGATGCTTGGTTTCAAGATATATTTTACCTACGTATTCGCCTATTATGCCGAGGCTTAAAAGCTGAATTCCGCCGAGGAAGCACACAATTGCCACAATCGACGACCAGCCCGAAACCGAAGCGTTTAGAAGAAACTGCACAACCGACCAGATAATACCGATAAAGCTGATAAGCGTTACGATAAATCCAAGCGTTGTAACAAGCCTTATAGGCTTGGTTGAAAGACTTGTAATTCCATCGAGAGCCAGCGCCAGCATCTTCTTAAACGGATAGTGGCTTTCGCCTGCAAGGCGCACGTTGCGTTCATAATAAACCTCGGTGCTCTTATATCCGACAAGCGGTACCATTCCGCGCAGGAATATATTAACCTCGCCGAATTCCGAAAGTCCCTCAAGCGCGCGGCGTGACAACAAACGATAGTCGGCGTGGTTATAGACCGTCTGCGCGCCCATCCAGTTCATCAGCTTATAAAACGCCTGCGCTGTGTTGCGCTTAAACGCTGTATCGGTCTCGCGCGAGCTGCGTACGCCGTAAACAACCTCGTACCCTTCGTGGTATTTTTTTACCATCTCGCGTATTGCGTTTATGTCGTCTTGGCCGTCACAGTCTATGCTGACCGTAACGTCGGCACGGTCCTTTGCATACATAAGTCCGCCAAGCAGCGCGTTTTGATGCCCGCGATTGCGCGAAAGCGAAATTCCCGCAAAATGCTCGTCCTTCTCGTTTAGCTCCTTAATCATTTCCCAGGTTTTGTCACGGCTGCCGTCATTGACAAACAGAATACGACTTTCACCGTCTATTAGACCTTCCTCTATCATCGACGTAAGTATTTCTAAAAACATCGGCGAAGTTACCGGTAAAACGGCCTCTTCGTTATAGGCAGGAATAACTATATAAAGAACCGGTTTCATTGTTGCCTCCCCTTAAGTCGAAAAATGACATATTTTTATTATTATACCATTTGTTGGCACCGTTTTCAACTAAAAAAGCCTCTTCGTAAGAAGAGGCCTTTTTTACTTCTCGCAGGTGTAGGGCGCAAGCTCAAGTCTTACGAAATATCCGCGCGGATGCTTGCACACGGGGCATACCGGCGGCGCCTGCTTAGCGTTTAAAATGTTTCCGCAGTTTAGGCACATCCAGTCGCACTCCACGTTTGATACAAAAAGCTCGTTCTTTTCCAAAAGGTCGGCAAAGCAGGAGAAACGTTTTGCGTGGCTGCTTTCAATTTCGCCTATTCTCGAAAAGGTGTCGGCTACGTCGGTAAAGCCCTCTTCACGTGCGGTGTCGGCAAAGCTTTTGTAGGCGGAATGGTATTCCTCAAGCTCGTTGTGCTCTGCCGCGCGCAAAAGTTCGGCAACCGAGTTGGTTATATCTACAGGGTACGCACCGTCGACCGTGATGTTTTCGCCCGACAGCTCCGACAGCAGGTTGTAAAACACCTTGGCGTGCTCACATTCCTGGTCGGACGTGAACTTGAAAACCGCCTCAATAACGTAAAGCTCCTGCCCTTTTGCCTGCTCTGCGGCAAACGAGTAGCGGTTGCGCGCCTGACTTTCGCCCGCGAACGCGCGCATTAGATTATCCTTTGTTTTGCTTTCTTTAAAGTTTGTTTGCATAAAATTACCTCCCGCAGTAGCATAACCGCGAAAGGTAAAATTATACATATATTATCCATTTTATGAAAAAACCGAGCACGATAACCGAGAGCAAAACTCTAAACCCCTGCCGCTTTAAAAGGCGGTCGCCGAACAGCAGATATATAGCCAGCACCGGTACAGCCGGAAACATAAAATTGTACCTGAACGCCTCTGCTATGTCCCCGCTAAATAATGAGATATATGCGCGGGTAATTCCGCAGGCGGGACAGGAAATATGAAAAAGATATTTCCACACGCAGCCCACACCCGAAAAATAAAGCACCGCCGACAGTAAAAGCACAGCTACTATAATCGCCGCTCCTGAAACTACGTATCTGTACTTATAAAAAGCACAGTTTTCGCACCCGCGAAAACCCTGCCGTTTTTTGTTATGTATGCCCATTAGTCCTTAAGCGGGATACCCTTGCCGTCTTTATTTATGTTTCCGCAAAGTATCATAATGCCCTCAATAAGTCCCCAAATTCCGGTAACGGCACCGCCTGCGCCGCAGGTGAGAACACAGATAAGAAGCTGTGCTACAGCCTTGCCGGTGTAGCCTAAATAAAAGTTGTGAACGCCCACAGAGCCAAGGAAAATTCCCAAAAGGCCTGCGGCAAGCTTTGACTTGCGAAGGGCGGGATCGATGTTTGCGGTGTTATCAATAGCGTAACCGCAACTGGTGCAAACGGTAGCGGCCGGGTCAACGGCGTTTCCGCAGTTAGCACAGAAATTATTTCCGGTATTTTTAGCAAAACCGCACTTTACGCAGATAGCGGCATTAGCGTCTATTTCATTTCCACAATTTTTACAAAACATAATATTTACCCCCTTGTTTTACTACCTTTAGAATACCATATTGCAAAAACGCTGTCAAGAAAAAGCGGCATCGTTTAGACCTAATGCCGTCTTTTTGCCGTATTGACAACGGTTGTGAATTGCAGTAGAATTAACATATATTTCCTTGGGAGGTTTGGATATGAAAAAAGTAAAATTGCTAACGCTTATTTTTGCCCTTGCGGTTTTATTCTGCTTCTTTGTTTCGCCCGAAGTCGGCGCAGCAGAGTATAATGGTCTAACCTACGAAATAACCGACGGTGTTGTAACCATAACAGGTTGTGACACATCGGTTTCAGGCGAACTTACTATTCCGTCGGAAATTGAGGGCTGTCCGGTTATGATTATAGGCAACTCGGCCTTTAGCGGTTGCGACCAAATAACAGAGGTTGCCATACCGTCCAGCGTAACCTTCATTGAAACCTATGCCTTTGAGGGCTGTACAGGGCTTACGGGTGTGTATATAACCGACCTTGCCGCTTGGTGTAATATCGGTTTCGGCGGATATGAATCAAACCCGCTTGAGAATGCACATAACTTATATTTAAACGGCGCTCTGGTTACCGAATTAACCATACCTGACGGCGTAGTAAGCATAGGAAACTATGCCTTTGCCGGCGCCTCGTGCATAACTAAGGTTAATTTACCCGAGACACTCAAAAGCATAGGCGAATACGCGTTTTCATACTGCACCTCATTATCGTCAATTTCTATTCCCGCCAGCGTTGAAAGTATAAATTATGCTGCATTTTATGACTGCACTAACCTTTCTGCGGTTTATATAAACGATTTAGCCGCTTGGTGCCGTATTTCTTTTGGCGACTACTATGCTAACCCGCTTGAAACTGCACATAACCTTTATCTTAACGATACGCTTTGCACCGAATTAAATATCCCCTATGGCATAACAGAAATTTACAGTGACACTTTTATTGGTTGCACATGTGTAAAAAAAGTTATAGTTCCTGACAGCGTAATCGAAATAGGTTACGAAGCGTTTAAAAGCTTCGAAAATCTTGAAAGTATAACCTTACCGTTTGTGGGACAACGCAAAGACCGAAACTCGTTTTTTGGATACATTTTTGGGTCTTCTACCTTTAATAGCGGTTTGTATGTCCCCAGCTCATTAAAAACGGTCATTCTTTCAGAAACTTGTGAACGCGTCCCGGCCTATGCTTTTACAGGTTGTGGAAACCTTGCAAGTATTACTATACCCAACAGCGTTACCTACATTGGCGAAAGTTCTTTCCAAGGTTGCGACAGCCTTACAAACATCGACATTCCTGATAACGTCACCTTCATAGGTGAATTTGCTTTTAGGGGATGCACGAGTCTCACAAGCGTTAATATTCCCGACGGCGTTACCAGCATTGAATACGGCACCTTCAACGGCTGCTCGAGTCTCAATAACGTTACTATCCCTTATGGCGTTACCTATATTGGCGAAGAAGCGTTTGCGGGATGCACAAGTATTACAAGCATTACCATCCCCAATAGCGTTACTAACATAGAATACGCCGCCTTCTCCGGTTGTTCGAAACTTGAAAGCATTACTCTTCCGTTTGTCGGCGGAAGCGCAACAAGCAATCAATTTTTAGGTTATATTTTTGGCGCAAGCAGTTATATCAACAACTCTTCGTATGTTCCAAGTTCGTTAAAAACGGTTGTACTTTCTGATGCTTGTCAAAGTATACCAGGCGTTGCTTTCTACGGCTGCACAAATTTGACAAATGTCGCTATAGAAAAAAACGTAACTAGCATAGGTGATAGCGCGTTTTATCGTTGTACCAGTCTTTCAAGTATTAACATACCGAACAATGTTACCAGCATTGGTTCATCCGCTTTTTACGGTTGCACAAGCCTGACAAATATTGAAATACCGAACAGCATAATTAACATAGAAACATCCGCATTTAACGGGTGCAAGGGCCTGACCAGTGTTTCCCTAGGAAAATGCGTAACACGCATAGGGGATTACGCATTTTTCGGTTGCGCAAATCTTGCAGAAATTAAGATGCCGGACAGCGTAACCAGTATAGGCTATCTCGCATTCGCACAATGCACAGGTCTTGAACATATCGAAATGTCCGACAATGTAACTTATATAAGCGATATGGCATTTTCTTATTGCACAAGTCTTACGAACATAAAAATACCTGACGACATTACCAGTATAGGTGGCGAAACGTTTACGGGGTGTACAAGTCTTGAAAATGTTACTTTTGGCAAAAATGTAACTAGCATCGGCGCTTACGCATTCGCCAATTGCACAAGCCTTAAAAACATAACGATACCCGACAGCGTGACTCAAATATGGATTTCCGCGTTTGAAGGTTGTAACAGCCTTGAAAGTATTACCCTGCCGTTTGTTGGCGGAAGCGCAACAAGCAATCAATTTTTAGGTTATATTTTTGGCGCAAGCAGTTATATCAACAACTCTTCGTATGTTCCAAGTTCGTTAAAAACGGTTGTACTTTCTGATGCTTGTCA
>JAZUOJ010000010.1:0-7789 GCA_045604625.1 Acutalibacteraceae bacterium
TACCGTTACGTTCTGTGAAAATGTACTCTGCCATTTTCGGGTTCCAGCGTCTTGTCTGGTGTCCGAAGTGAACACCGGCCTCAAGCAGCTGTTTCATTGATACTACTGCCATTTTTATTACCTCCAAGGTTTTTCCTCCATTCTGCGCTGTATCTGCCGGTTTAACCGATATTCGGCACCCTGCACCGAGCCGCAGAATGTGTGTTTTTTTGCTGTCGGGCATAATTCGACAGCTTAAAGATTATATCACAGTGTAATCTATATTGCAAGCATTATTTATAGCTTTTGCAAATTTTTTCCGCCTTTTCTTTTATGCCGTCCTTAAGGTTTTGCGGGGACAACACCGTAACACCGTCGCCAAACTGCATTATCCAGTTGACAAGCCCCTCGCTTATTAGCGCTTTTGCCGTAAACTCAAAGTGGGTATCGCTGCAGCGTTTAATGGATATTTTTTCGGTAAATCGGTCAATTACCTGCTCGAGCAATCCCCTCTCGCAGCGAAGCGTAATGCTCTCAAGCTCGCCCCCGTACATATTAAATGACTTTTGCGCGTAGTCGGCTATGTCAAAATAGTTTTTATACTCGCTTACCTCGCTGAAATTGCGGGACGGAGCATCAAGTATCGACACCTTTTTCATACGGTCAAGACGAAGGTGCATAAGGTTATCGTATTTTTCATTATTGCACACAAGGTAATAATGGTCCCCCGCCCACGCAAGCGCATAAGGGCTTACGGTCATTTGTTTTATGTTTTCCCCGATTTTTCCATCGTCATTCAAAACACGGCGCACATATTTAAAGGTAATTTTCTTGCCCTCCGTTACGGCACGGGTAGCAGAATCTATATTATAAAAAATCTCCTCGTTTTCGCATTTGTTGCGGTTATCAATATAAACGCTTCGGCTTACTTCCCTCGCCTGGTTGCGCGAAAGCATACCTTCAAGTTTTTTTATAAGCTCGCGCGTTTTGCGGTGTGAAATAAAGCCCGCCGCCTGGACAGCGTCGGAAAGAAGATAAATCTCGGGTATTTCAAAATCGCGGTCGGCAAGATAATATCCCGATTTAGGAATACGCGTGTTTATAATATCCATTCCGTATTCTTTAAGCACCGATATATCGTCGTATATCGCCTTGCGCTCGACCGACTGCCCCATATCCGAGAGTTTTTCAATAAGTTCTGCCGCCGAAAGCGGGTTTTCCTCATCGGTGTATTTTCTTAAAATATCGGCAAGGTATAAAAGCCTTATTTTTTGTCCTTTTGTACCGCCCATTGTTTCACCTCGTTAACTAGACTGATAAATTCCTCGCGGGTGTATAGTATGTTAACGGCGTCAAGCATTGCATTAGCGGAAATTGATGCAGGCAAAGAAAGCTTATTCTTCACCATTTCCCTAAGTGCACTGCTTCCGTCACCCGAAAGACCGAGTGTATAAAAATCGGTTTTGGTAATAACCTCTTTTTTTTCGGCCGCCTTTTGGCTTAAAAAAGCCGAAAGCGCGTTTTCTATTATAGCGTTATCGGTTCCCTCAACACCTAAAAGTCCCTCTGCCGACGGATGCGCTTTGCGGCGTTCCTTTCCCTTTATGGGCGGCAGATAGACGTTTTTTATATACTTGCTGTCAATAAAACCCTTTAGCCTGGTGCGAATAAGCTGTCCGGCGCTATCGCTGTCGGTAATGACTATAATACCCACCTTTTCGGCAACGGCACGCAAAAGTGCCATCTTTTCCGCATCCTTAAATATGCGAAATCCGTCGGTGGTCATTATGGTTGCATCGACAACCGAGGAAAGACGTATCTTATCGTATTTACCTTCAACAAGCACCACGCTGTCAAGCCTTATCAATACATTCACCCTCAGACATTATGTAAACCAGCTTTACCATCAATTCTTCCAATATAACCCTTCCGTCAGCGCTGCTGCTTTTCAGCAGCACATCGGCATTTAAGAGTTCTTCAAGGCAAAGACCGAGCTGTGTTTCGGAAAGTCTTCTTGCGTTGTCGGCAGCGCGGGTTATAACAAACTCGCGTCCCTTATAGCCAAACTTTGCCGCTATCTCGGCAGGTTTAATTCCTGCAACGCCTGCCACCTTTGCAATATACATTTCTATAAATGCAGCCGACAGCACCGACAAAATAACGGGCGGCTTTACCTTTAAAAATATAAGCTCATCGAGCATATTCATACTCTTGCCCAGATTTTTACCTACAAGCTCGCGCGAAATATTATATACCGATGCTTCGACCGATTTAACGCATACGTTATCGATAGTTTCCTTTGTGATAAGGCCGTCACCCACGTAGGCACAAAGTTTTTCTATCTCGTTTTTTAAGATATTATAGTCTGCCGACGAGGTTTCAATAAGATATCTGGCTGTGGAGTTTTCCATTTTTGCGCCGCGTTTTGATGCCGCGGCACACAGCATACGGACTAAATCACCCGCACCGCGGTGGTCAAGCTTGACCGCTGCACCACCCGCCTTTTCGATGGCGGCAAGCAGTTTTTTGAACCGACCGGACTTTTTCTCGTCAAACTCAACAGTATCAAACCACAAAACGAGCACGGCGGTATCCGGCACGTCGGTAACGAGAGACATAAGCTTTGAAAAACCGTTTTCTCCGCTTTTTTCAAAATCGTAGTCGCACAGCATTACACATTTGCGGTCGTTCATAAGCGGAAACTGCATAAGAGAATCGTATACGCTCTGCAGGTCACAGTCGCCCTCAAAACGCTGGAAATTAAAACAATCTCCCTCGGGCACTATTTTTTGTTGCAGTTTACCTGTATAGAGTTTTTTCAGCCCGTCATCGTTTCCGTAGATAAGATAAACAGGCAGTGTGGCACCGCTGTCAATATTCTTTTTGAGTTCGTGTTCGGTTATTACTGCCACTATTAGTCCTCCAAATCATATTTGTTTAACGAATACACCGACAAGGTTATCGCTATAGCCGAGGCTATAACCGTTGCCAAAAGCGTATTCTCAAAGGTATATTCCGCAAACGGCAGATTGCCTAGCGAGTTAACTGTGAAAATTATAAATTTAGAAAATAGTCCCGCTAAAAGTAAAAGCAAATTATACACACCGCCTATACCGCTAAGCAGCACAGCCGAGACGGTACAAATAAGCGATGCCGTTACCGCATAGGTTATGAGCATATTTGTAGCAAAAGCCACCAACGACACCGTACCAAAATGGTATATGATAAACGGCAGCGTAAGCACGGTTGCACAAACCGTCGTAACGCAAACCGGCATAATCTTGCCGAAAAGGCGGTCTATGACGCCTGTACCTATATTCGCATTTAACCTTGCCATTACACGCGGCGATACTACTATTATACCAAACGTTGCAGAGAAGGAAAGCTGAAATGACACGCTTGCCGCAACAAAAGGGTTTATTAGCGTAATAAGCGTTGCCGCACAGAAAAGCGAGTTGAGCGAATCGGGACGCCTATTAAACAGGTAGCCTATAAAAATAATTATAAATGCAAGTCCGGCTCTAAGTGCTGAAACGGTAAATCCGGTTATGGCACAAACCAGAAAAATAAACAGCAGACCTACCGCACCTATTATCTTGTTCCCCAGCCGCACTCTGCGTGCAAAGGTCAAAAACGCACCGGTTATTATACCCAAATGAAGTCCCGACACGACGATAACGTGACTGACACCCGAACGACGCACGTTTTCCGCCAGCGAAGCAGAAATATAACTTTTATCACCCAGGGTGAGTGCTGTTAACAGTGATGCCTCCGGCGACGAAAGACGTGAAAAAAGTTTACCGGCAACGAAACGCCTAACAGAAGCAAGAGTACTGTAAAAATTTGTTTCTTCCTCGTGCGATAAGACGTCTAAGAGAAAACCAGACCGATATACGCCGTTTGCTCGGTCATACAGCGTAGTGTTTTCGTCAAACAGTTCCACGTTTACCGTAACGCGGTCACCCGTCTCATACTGTAATCCGTATATGCTTATAATACGAATTTTAAAATTAACCTTTTGGCCGTTTACCTTATCGGCCTTAACCGTGTATCCTACACTTTTGTCGTTACCCTTTACCTCACATATAACGCCGCTTGTCTCTATTTTGCCCTCAAGCGATGAGGCAAACCTTACATCCCCTATACGGGAAACGGCACAAAATGCAATAAGTGACAGCAAAAGCAGAATAGGAACGTAAAACCTAAAACGCCCGAAAAACACCATAACAGCCGAGGCCGCCAGAAGCAAAGCAATAACAGCACAGAGCAATTCTGATTTTAACCCTATTGCCAAAACCGATATAATAAGCGCGGCACAGCCGCAACAAAGCATTGGTCGTTTCATAAATATAACATCCCCGCATAGGCGGGGATGTTTATTATTTAAAGAATAAAGGTAATTTCTCTAAAAAGATTATATCGGTGCGGTCAGCCGCATCCCCTTCGGCTAAAAATGCACACGCAGCAGCCTCGTCGGCGCCTGCGGCAGCAACCAGCTTGCGTACCGCCGAAAGCGACTCTCCTGTGCTTATAACGTCATCGACTATAAGCACACGCTTGCCCTTTATCAGCGATACCTCTGCCTGGCCGAGGAAAAGTTTTTGTTCCTTGGCGGTTGTAATAGAATTTACGGTAACCGAAACGGGGTCACGCATATAAACCTTTACACCCTTACGAGCAACGATATAGGGCTTTCCCGACTGACGGGACATTTCGTATGCTATCGGAATACTTTTTGCTTCGGGAGTTAGTATAACATCAAATTCCGGCACCTTTTTAAGCAGGGCTTCACTTCCCTTTACCGTAAGTTCGGTGTCACCGAAAATGATAAATCCGGCTATATCAAGCGTATCGCTTACCGCAAACAGTTCGAGTTCACGCTCGCATCCGGCAATTGACAATTTATATGTATCAGCCATATTCTTATCCCCCAAACTTAACCCGGAGGCCACGCAAGATTGCGGCGTGCCAAAAGGTGGAAGTGAAGATGTCCCACCGTCTGGCCGCCGTGCTTGCCGCAGTTTGTAACAACGCGGAAGCCCTCGGCTAAATTTTCTTTCTTTGCAATTTCTGCAACTGCTAAAAATATATCTGCAACCACAGCACTGTTTTCTGCAGTAATTTCAGCCGCAGAAGCGATATGCTCTTTAGGTACTATTACCGCGTGAAAGGGTGCTTGTGGGTCGATATCCAAAAAGGCATATACGGTGTCACTTTCGTACACTTTTTTAGACGGTATAGTTCCGTTTACTATAGAACAAAACAGACAGTCCATAATTATTCTCCTATCTGTGCGGCAAGCAGGTCCTTAGCAGCACTAATGGCAGCATCAGCCTTTGACAGGTCCTTGCCGCCTGCCATAGCGAAGTCGGGACGGCCGCCGCCGTTTCCGCCTGCAAGCTTTGCAACCTCACGCACGAGGTTTCCGGCGTGTGCGCCGCACTTAACAGCATCGGCACCGCAGGCTACGCAGAAGGTAAGCTTTTCGCCGTTCTTGGCACCAAACACAGAAACCGAGTCGGGTATGTCCGCTTTAACCTGTTCACACATATTTTTTACGTCATCAGATGTTGCACCGTCAAGCAGGGCCGAAACGAGTTTAAGTTTTCCGACCGAAACAGCGCCATCAAGCAAGGACTTGATTTTGCCTGCAGCCAACTGTGCTTCCAGCTTTGCTACTGCCTTTTCTTTTTCCTTAAGCTCGGCAGTAATCTGACGTGCGCGGTCGGCAATCTGAAGCGGGTTGCCGGCCTTTAGCGCAGAAGCGGTGTCCTCCGCAAGTGTGATATACTTGTTCATCATCTGGAGCACGCCGTATCCTGTGCTGCCTTCAATTCGGCGTACACCCGATGCAACAGAGCTTTCTGAAACAATCTTGAAAAGTCCGATTTTAGAGGTGTTATCAACGTGGGTACCGCCGCAAAGCTCGGTAGAACGGTCGCCGGCCTTTACAACGCGTACAACATCACCGTATTTTTCGCCAAACAGCGCCATAGCACCCATAGCCTTTGCCTCTGCAATAGGCATTTCGCGGTTATCAACTGCGATACCCGAAAGAATGGCATCGTTAACGTACTGCTCAACCGCCGCAATTTCATCGGCCGAAAGAGCAGAGAAATGTGTAAAGTCGAAACGCACAGCGCGGTCGTTTACAAGCTGACCTGCCTGCTCAACGTGGTTTCCGAGCACGGCACGAAGACCTGCCTGAAGCAGATGGGCCGCTGTGTGGTTGCGTCTTATTGCGTCTCTGCGAGATACGTCGATTTTAGCCGTTACCTTGTCGCCGACGGCTATTGCACCCTTCATAGAACCGATATGGGTATAAATTCCGCCACCGGTCTTTTCGGTGTTTTTAACGGTAAATACAGCGTTTCCGGAAATGATTTCACCGGTATCGCCTACCTGACCGCCGCCCTCACCGTAAAATACGGTTTTATCGAGCACTATTACGCCGTTTTGTCCCTCGCCCATAAGCGATGCCTTCTCGCCATCGATTACGATTGCCAAAACGGTAGCCTCAGCTTCATTTTGGGTATAGCCCAAAAATTCGGTAGCGTCTATGCCGTCAAAGGAAATTCCGTCACTCTTCCAACTCTCGGAATCTGACGCCTTTCTTCCCTCGCGGGCTTTTTGTTTCTGCTCGTTCATAAGAACCTGGAAACGGTCCTCGTCTACACTCATTCCCTTCTCCGCAAGGATATCCTTGGTTAAATCAAGCGGGAATCCGTAGGTATCATAAAGCTTAAATGCGTCTTCACCGGACAGAACACCGCCCTCTTTAGTAAGTGAAGAAAGGATCGAAAGGCCTTGGTCAATAGTCTTAGCAAAGCCTGCTTCCTCGTTAGAGATAACCTTCTTTATAAGGTCGCTCTTCTCAACAAGTTCGGGGTATGCAGATTTGTTTTCACCGATAACGGTATCGCAAAGGTCGCACAGGAATGCGTGCTTGATACCGAGCAGTCTACCGTGTCTTGCGGCGCGGCGAAGCAGACGGCGAAGAACGTATCCTCTACCCTCGTTTGACGGGATAATTCCGTCACAAATCATAAATGTCGAAGCGCGGATGTGGTCGGTAACGGCGCGAACCGAAACGTCGGTCTTTTCATCCTTACCGTATTCACAGCCTGCAATAGCGAGTACGCGATCTAAAATATTGCGCACGGTATCAACCTCAAACATATTGTCAACACCCTGCATAATGCAGGCAAGACGCTCGAGTCCCATACCGGTGTCGATGTTTTTATGCTCAAGTTCTTCATAGGTGCCGTCACCCATATTGTTAAACTGCGAGAAAACGTTGTTCCAGATTTCCATGTAGCGGTCGCAGTCACAACCGGGTTTGCAATCGGGCGAGCCACAGCCGTATTTTTCGCCGCGGTCAAAATATATTTCCGAGCAGGGACCGCAAGGACCGGTGCCGTGCTCCCAGAAGTTATCAGCCTTACCAAGGCGAACGATATGCTCTGCCGGTACGCCGATTTTATTAAGCCAGATATCGTATGCCTCGTCGTCACTTTCATATATGGACGGCCACAAAAGGTTTTCGGGAATCTCCAGCGTCTTGGTCAAAAACTCCCAAGCCCACGTAATGGCTTCTTCTTTGAAATAGTCACCGAATGAAAAGTTGCCCAGCATTTCAAAATATGTACCGTGACGCGCAGTTTTACCTACGCGCTCAAGGTCGGGCGTTCTTATACATTTCTGGCAGGTGGTTACGCGGTTGCGCGGGGGTACAACCTCACCCGTGAAGTATTTTTTCATAGGTGCCATACCGGAATTGATAAGCAAAAGCGACTTATCGTTGTCGGGC
>JAZUOJ010000011.1:0-8946 GCA_045604625.1 Acutalibacteraceae bacterium
AATCTGACGGTTTATGTTGCTTTCGCACACACGGTCTCCGTCTATCAGCGCAAGAGTACCTACACCGGCACGTGCAAGCGCCTCCACCGTGTAAGAACCTACACCGCCCACACCAAACACCGCAACGCGGCTCGACTGCAGTTTTTTTCTGTTTTCGGTTCCGATAAGCGAATCGGTTCTTTCGAAAATATCCATTTATTTACCCAAAAGCTTTATATATTTCGGCAGTTCGTTTTCAAAATCGACGCCGTAGGTGCGTTCAGGCTGAAAATGCTTTGTGCGGTAGATGCAACCGCCGGTATACTCGGCCGCAACCTTCATAGCATCTACAGTACTAAGACCGTTCATAACCGCGCCGACAAGCGCGCTTCCGAAAACATCGCCCGTGCCGTGGTACATAGCGTCTACGCGGGGGGCGAAGGCATACTTAATCTCGCCGTCTTCAAGGCAGGCGGCGCCAAGATTTTCACTGTCAAAATAGACGCCTGTAAGTATAGGAAGCTTAGCGCCGAGGTTTTTGAGTCCCGTTAAAATCTTTTCAACGTATTCCTCTGTAAACACGCCCTCTTTATACTCCTCTCCAAGCATAAGGCAGGCTTCGGTCAGGTTGGGCATTACGATATCGGCTATTGAGCAAAGCTTTTTCATTCCCTGCGGGAAATCTTCGGGAAAAATAGTGTAAAGTTTTCCGTGGTCTGCCATTACGGGGTCGACAACCACAAGTGTATCCTCGTCACGCAGAATTTCGATTATCTCGCACACAAGGTCTATCTGACGGAAAGAGCCGAGATAACCGGTGTATATGGCATCAAAACGGATACCCTCGGCCTTCCAATGCTTGGCTATGGGCAAAATATCATCGGTCAGGTCGCGGAATGTGAAATCCTTAAATCCGCCCGTATGCGTAGACAAAACTGCGGTAGGGATTACTGCCGTTTCAACACCGGCAGCCGAAATAATGGGAAGCGCCACCGTAAGCGAGCACTTGCCAAATCCGGATATGTCGTGGATTGCTGCTACTCTTTTCTGCATAAATATCATCCTTTCAAAACCTTTTTGCACACGCTATTAAGACAGCATTTTTCACAATATGCTTTTCGTGCGGTGCACACCGCCCGTCCGTGTATTACGGCGCGGTGACAGAAGTTATTTGATTCCTCGGGTGGGAGGAGTTTTTTCATTTCGGTTTCAACCTTTAACGGGTCGCGAGTTTTTACAAAACCCAAACGGTTACAAAGACGTATAAAATGTGTATCGGCTACGACGGCAGGTTTTCCGTAAACGTCGCCGCACACCAGATTGGCTGTTTTTCTGCCAACGCCCGGAAGACGTGTAAGCTCTTCTATCGTGTCGGGTACCTTTCCGCCAAAATCGCTCATTATCATACCGCCTATACCTACAAGGTCTTTGGCTTTTGTCTTATACAGGCCGCAGGTTTTTATAAGTTCTTCAACCTCACCTATATCGGCATCGGCAAACGCGGCTGCATCCGGAAAACGACTAAAAAGCGCAGGTGTTACCATATTTACACGCGCATCGGTGCACTGGGCGGAAAGGCGGGTTGCTATAAGCAGTTGAAACGCGTCGACATACTCCAGCGAACAGTACGCGTTGGGGTATTCGGCTATAAACAGCTCGACGGCCTTTTTTGCTCGTTGTTTTTCGGTCATACTATATCTCCAGCTTCATATCGCCGAATTTAATAAGCTTTGCCTTGCGCATAGCCTCACTCACCGCAAGGGTAACCGCAGCGGGTAAAATAAAGTGCATAACCGCAATTTCGAGCAAAGCAACAACCGGCGACATACCGCCTGCTGTCATTGTATCGTATGCCATAAACTGTCCCACAAGACCTGCCGAGCCCATACCGGAACCGGTAGCATTGCTTGTCATTTTAAGAACAGCCGAGGCAACAGGACCTAAAACTGCGCTGGATACTATTGCGGGAACCCAGATTATGGGCTTTCTAACGATGTTGGGTACCTGAAGCATTGAGGTGCCGAGTCCTTGAGCTATAAGTCCGCCGAATTTATTTTCGCGGTAGCTTGCTACGGCGAAGCCAACCATATTACAGCAGCAACCGATGGTTGCAGCGCCGGCGGCAAGTCCCGAAAGTCCCATAGAGATTCCGATAGCAGCCGAGCTGATAGGCAACGTCAGTATCATTCCCATAAGCACCGAAACAATTATTCCGCCGATTATGGGGCTTTTTTCAACGTTTATATTTACAAGCTGACCCAAGAACTTCATAAATGCCGAGATAGGTCCGCCCAGAAAATAGCCTACAAACGCACCCGGCAGGATAGAGCAAAGCGGTGTTACTATTATATCCACCTTGGTTTTTCCCGATACAAGCATACCGATTTCGACAGCAACATAAGCAGCTACGAAAGCACCAAGCGGTTCACCGGGGGCACCCATAGTAACACTCTCGAGTGCCACGTTGGAAAATGCGCCCACGAAGCCTGCAACGGCAGCCGAAACGGTAACAAGCGGAGAAGCCTTAAGTTTACAGGCAACACCCGCACCAATACCGACGCCGGTAGCAGTCTTTGCTACCTTGCTTATAGCAATAAGATATGTACCTATCTCGCCGCCTACAAGCGAGCCTATCTGTGCGATAATAGTACCAATAATAAGCGTGGAAAACAGTCCAAGCGCCATACCGGTAAGTCCGTCGATAAACAGTCTGTTAAGAAATTTCTTTATAAAATTCACAAAAACTACCTCCGTTCGACTTTATGGTATTATAGTTCTATATTTTATCGTTGTCAAGGCACGAAGAATAATTTTAGTTTAATTTACTAAAGTGATTTTGCTTGACCGAAAAGTTTTTGTGATATATAATGTTTAAAAATGCTATGCGAGGTACGGTATGATAATTATGTCGGTCGATTTGGGCGATGCCCGCACCGGTGTTGCGGTAAGCGACAAGGGCGAGGGTTTTGCGTTCCCAAAAGGCGTTATAAAAGAATATAACAAAGAAAAGCTATTAGTGGCACTTTGCGAAAAGGCCAAAGAACTGGAAGCCGAAATGCTTGTTGTCGGATACCCGAAGAATATGGACGGCTCGGTAGGATTTAAAGCACAGGAGTGTGAGGCGCTAGGAAAGCGGCTTGCCGAAATGTGTTCCCTGCCCCTTGTTATGTGGGACGAGCGTTGCACCACCGTTTCGGCCCACACGGCACTTAATTTTACCGACACGCGCGGAAAAAAGCGCAAAGACGTTGTAGACGCAGTTGCCGCCACAATAATACTTGAAGATTACCTGAAAAGCAGAAAAAACGCCGCATCGGTCTGATGTGGCGTTTTATTTTTCGTGTTCTATTGTTGTACCGCGCAGTATGCTGTCGCTACCGTATTTATTGCGTATTTCAAATATTTTATCCTCTATTTCCTCGGCTCGCTCGCTTTTTTGTGTGTCGGTAAAAATATCGGTCTGATAAGATGTCATACCGTCTTTAAGATTTATTGCGCGAAGACCGATAGAGCGTAGCGGCACCGAAAAGCCCGAATTGCGATTTAATATCTCCATACACTTTTTTGCCATTTTTACGCTGCTTTGCGTAGGTACGTTAAGCGGCGCCTGAAACTCCCGCGTGTTAAGGTCGTAGGTGCGTATGTGCGCCACAACCGCTCCGCAATAAAGGCCGTGTCGGCGTAGCGAACCCGAAATTTCCTCAGAAAGCGAGAGAACAACGGGCCAAGCCTCATCGGCTGAATTCAGGTCCTTTCGGCAGGTTGTGGTGCGTCCCACACTTTTAGGTATACTTGTTTCTGCCGAAACGGGAGAATTATCCTCACCTGCGGCATAGGAGTAGAGCTGTTCACCCATTTTTCCAAATCGGTTTTTAAGCACGTCGCGCCCTGCGCGGGCTATATCACCTATCGTAAAAATTCCAAGCGATTCAAGCTGGCGACAGGTGGAGCCGCCGACGCCGAGCATAGTATTTGCGGGTAACGGCCAGACCTTTTCTTTAAAATTTTCTCTCGATATTTCGGTTATTGCATCGGGCTTTTTAAGGTCGGAACCGAGTTTAGCAAAAACCTTGTTAAAGCTGACACCGACCGACACGGTAACGCCTATCTCCTGCTTTACCGTCTTTCTTATTTTTTCGGCAATTTCCAGCCCGTCTCCGAAGAGCAGGCGGCTACCCGTAACGTCAAGCCAACATTCATCTATTCCGAACGGCTCAACGATGTCGCTAAAGCGGTAATAAATCTCCCGCACCGCGAGGGACACCTCGTTATACCGCCTATGGTTTGGCGGCACGATAACAAGGTCGGGACATTTTTTCTTTGCCTGCCAGGTTGCCTCGGCGGTTACTATGCCGAAACGCTTGGCAAGCTCGTTTTTCGCAAGCACTATACCGTGACGTTCCTCGGTGCTTCCGCAGACGGCGATGGGGCAATTTTTTATTGTGGGATTATCAAGCACGGCAACCGATGCAAAAAAGTTATTAAGGTCGCAGTGAAGAATTGTGCGTTCCAAAAAATGCCCCCTCTCTAATTCTGACTTGAACAAATGTTCTTAAGTATAATAGCACCTTTGCCCCGCTTTGTAAAGTGTAATTTATTGACTTTTTTCTTTACATATGGCATTATTTTATATGGTGATTTTATGTTTTTTGATATATGTGTTATAGGCGGCGGTGCGGCAGGTCTTACGGCTGCTATCACCGCACAGCAAAAAAACAAAAAACTGAATATTGCGATAATCGAAAGGCTTGACCGTTTCGGCAAAAAAATTTCTGTCACGGGTAACGGACGCTGTAATATTACCAACAAAAATATTACCCCCGACCGATACCACGGCAAAGACGTTTCGTTTGCTGAAAGTATACTCTGCACGTTTGGTACAGAGGACACGTTTCGTTTTTTTGACGAACTTGGCGTCCCCTTGGTTTTTGAGGGGGAAAAGGCTTTTCCGCGTTCGCTGCAGGCGTCAAGCGTGACCGACGCACTCCGCTTTAAACTTAAAGAGCTTGGAATAACCGAGCTTTTAGAAACCACCGTTAACGGCATTGAAAAAAAGGGCGGGGTGTTTAACATTAAAGCTAATGGCAAAATAATAAAGGCTCGCGCCGTTATTGTTGCCACGGGACTGCTTTCGGGCGGTGTGAAGCTCGGCTGTGACGGGCTGATGTTTGACACGCTTAAAAAGGCGGGTTTTAAGGTTGTGGAGCCCTACCCCGCTATAGTTCAGCTTAAAACCGAAACCGATTTTGTAAAGCAGTTAAAGGGAATTAAAATTGATTCGTGTGCCACTCTGTATAGAAACGGAAAAAACATATCCTCGGTTTTTGACGAGGTACTTTTCTGCGATTACGGTCTGTCGGGACCTGCTATACTTCAGCTTTCCTGCAAGGCAAAACCCGGCGACACTATAAAACTTGACCTGCTTTGCGATTTTACCTGTGATGAACTGTATGATGCCTTATTAAAAAGGCGCAACAACCTCAAAATGCGCAAAAATGACGAGTTTTTATCGGGACTTTTACAAAAGCGTCTGGGTCAGGTGGTAATTAAACGCGCCGGAATAAACCTAAACAACGAAGTTGAGTCGCTGTCCGACGACGATATTGATAAGATAAGCAGGAATATTAAGGAATTTTCATTTAAAGTAACCGGCACACAGGGATTTATAAATTCGCAGGTATCGCTCGGCGGACTGGCTACCTACCAGTTTGATAAAAAGACCCTTATGTGCGGTGCCGTACCCGGACTTTTTGCTGCGGGCGAAATTCTTGATATTACGGGCGACTGCGGCGGGTTTAACCTGCAGTGGGCTTGGGCTAGCGGACACGCTGCCGCCCTGGGAGCCGTGGAGTTTTTGAAGTAAAATGATAATTATTAACAACATACACCTTCCGCTTGATAATTTCCCAAAGGATTTTAAAAGCCTTGCGGCGGCGGAACTGAAAATTAAACCCGAAAAAGTTAAAAGTGCTGCGCTTTACCGTCGCTCGGTCGATGCACGTAAAAAAAGTGACGTGCATTTTTGCTGCTCGGTCGCGGTAGAGGTAACAGATAGCGAAAACAATATAGTCAAGCGTTCCAAAAAAGCCGCTATTCTAAGCGAAGAAAAATACGTTTGGAAGCAAAACGTAAAATCAAATATTCGACCGGTTGTCGTGGGCTTCGGTCCTGCGGGAATGTTTGCCGCGCTAACGCTTGCCCGCGCGGGACTTTGCCCTATTGTTTTAGAGCGCGGCGAGTGTGTCGAAAGGCGCACAGAAACCGTAAAAAGATTTTTAAACGGTGAAAAACTAAACCCCGAATCGAACGTCCAGTTCGGCGAGGGCGGCGCCGGAACATTCTCGGACGGAAAGCTCGGTAGCGGAATAAAGAACATCCGTTGCCGCGCCGTTTTAGAGGATTTTGTGCTTTTCGGTGCCGATAAAAAAATCCTTACTGATGCAAAACCACACGTAGGAACCGACTGTCTTGTAAACATTGTTAAAAACCTGCGAAACGAGATAATAAAACTCGGCGGAGAGGTGCTTTTCTGTCATAGGCTTTGCGGTATGTACGAAAAGGACGGACAGCTTTCGGAAATTGAAATCAAGAATGGCGAGGGTGTCAGGAAGATACCTTGCGAAAGGCTTATTTTGGCAACGGGACACTCGGCTAGAGACATTTTCTTTATGTTAAAGGATATGGGCGTTTGTATGGAGCGCAAGCCCTTTTCGGTCGGTGCGAGAATTGAACATAAGCGCGCCGATATTGACCGTGCGCTATACGGCGATTTTGCAGGTCACCCCGCACTCGGTGCCGCAGACTACAAGTTGGCGGTACACCTTGAAAACGGCAAGGGTGTATACACATTTTGCATGTGCCCGGGCGGCGAGGTTATTAACTCTTCAAGCGAGGAGGGCGGAATAGCCGTAAACGGAATGAGTCTGTCTATGCGTGACGGCGAAAATTCCAACAGCGCCGTGCTTGTGGATATAAAACCCGAAGAGCTTTCGGATGATGACGTATTAGCGGGTGTCTATCTTCAGCGTGAAATAGAGAAACGGGCATTTTCGGTAGCCGGCGGTGCCGTTCCCATTCAGACCTTTGGCGGTGCAACCCAAAAAACGCTGACTCAACCGTCATATATTACCCCGACCGTAAAACCCGACACCGTACTGTGCGATATAAGGAAGGTTTTACCGGAAGATATTTGCAATTCTTTGCTCGAAGGAATATCGCTTTTCGGACGAAAAATAGAGGGGTTTGACAGTCCTCACGCCCTGCTTACCTTCCCCGAAACGCGTTCCTCCTCCCCTGTTAGAATTCTGCGCTGTGACGACGGACAAAGCCCATCGTTTTCGGGACTTTTCCCCTGCGGCGAAGGCGCCGGATATGCCGGTGGAATTATGTCGGCGGCGGTGGACGGAATTAAGACGGCCGAAAAGGTAATAGAAAGCCTAATCTAAAAACACATTCAAAACGGAGTACCTGTCATAAAGGTATTCCGTTTCGTTTTTTATTTTATATTCTCCCCTACCCCGCAAAAGCGGCAAAAACAGCGCGAATTCTCCTTTTGGAAACAGACGGAATAAGCTTGCGCCGAGGTGTGCGGCTGAGGTTATAACCGGTTTTTTACTCGCCTTTGACAGCGCAAGCACTACGCCCCTATCGGTTGCAAAAAAACGCACGGCAGAGCCGTTTTGTGCAAACGACAGTAATTCACACACCGCTATTTCGTAAAGGCGAAAATTGACCAAAAATTCACCGTTTCCGCTAAGTGTGGACGAAAGCTCTTTACCCTCACGCAAGAACCTTAAAACCGTGGCGCCAAAAAGATAATCGGTAAGCCTATAAAGGTCGCAACCGCGGTAAAAATCGCTATTGTAAAAAACCGCTTCACAAAGATAAATTTTCTTAAGCATTTTTACGTGCTGCGGCATATAACCGTTTTTTGCAATTTTTCTCTGTAAAAAATTTCTAAGCGCGCAGAGATACCTTTCGCTTTTTTGGGGGTAAAAAGGCATATTTTTTCCTCATTTTCTATAAGTTCTTGTCCCTTTGAGGGCTCATTTACGGATAAAATCAACAGTTTTGTTAAAATAGTGACAAAATTACTTGCAAATTTCGCGTGTTTGGGTTAAAATACTTTTGTAAAAATTTTAGGAGGTAATTCCAATGGTTAAAGTTGCTATTAATGGTTTTGGACGCATCGGCCGTCTGGCTTTCCGTCAGATGTTCGGCGCAGAAGGCTATGAAATCGTAGCTATCAACGATCTTACCAGCCCCGCTATGCTCGCTCACCTTTTAAAGTATGACTCTGCTCAGGGTCGTTACGCAAAGGCTGACACCGTAGTTGCAGGCGAAGACAGCATCACTGTTGACGGTAAGACCATTAAAATCTATGCAGAGAAGAACGCTGCTGACCTCCCCTGGGGCGAAATCGGCGTTGACGTTGTTCTCGAGTGCACAGGTTTCTACTGCTCTAAAGAGAAGAGCCAGGCTCACATTGATGCCGGCGCAAAGAAGGTTGTTATTTCTGCTCCCGCAGGCAACGATCTTAAGACCGTTGTTTTCAGCGTAAACGAGGACACTCTTACCGCTGATGATAACATCATTTCGGCTGCTTCCTGCACCACCAACTGCCTCGCTCCTATGGCAAAGGCTCTCAACGACTATGCTCCCATCCAGAGCGGTATCATGACCACCGTTCACGCCTACACCGGCGACCAGATGGTTCTTGACGGTCCCCACAGAAAGGGTGACCTCCGTCGTGCACGTGCTGCTGCTGCTAACATCGTTCCGAACTCTACCGGTGCTGCTAAGGCTATCGGTCTTGTAATTCCGGAACTCAACGGCAAGCTCATCGGTTCTGCACAGCGTGTTCCGGTTCCGACCGGTTCCACCACTCTCCTTGTTGCTGTTGTTAAGGGCAAGGATATCACCAAGGAAGGCATCAATGCTGCTATGAAGGCTGCTTCTTCTGCTTCC
>JAZUOJ010000012.1:0-3935 GCA_045604625.1 Acutalibacteraceae bacterium
GGTGATTTTAATGTCAGATAAGCAGCAGAACAACCAGAATAATCAGCAGAAGAACAAAAATCAGCAGAAAAATAATCAGCAGAACAATCAGCAGAAGAAAAACGATCAGAAGCAGCAGCCCGAGTATCGTTACGACGACTAATTTTTAATTTTAATATAAAGGTATGGGAAGCGGGAACGCCGTTTCCCATATTTTACTTAGATTAGGTTTGACAAATCGTTCCTATGGGTATATAATGTGTATATATTGATTGATATTTCTTTGGCTATACTATATTTATAGTGGAGAGTGCCTTTATTGGATAAATTTATTATTAACGGCGGTAACCGCCTAATGGGCTCGGTTAAAATAAGCGGTGCAAAAAATGCTGCAGTAGCAATACTGCCGGCAGTTTTATTGTCCGACGGCGTTTGCCGTATTGAGAACCTGCCTAATATATCTGACGTGTTTGCTATCATCCGTATCCTGCGCGAGTTGGGTGCGGATGTTCGTATGATAAATAAGAATACAGTTGAAATAGACGCTACACATATTTCGGCCTATACCCTTCCTTATGAAATGACAAAGCGTATGCGCGCTTCAAGTTATTTTATAGGTGCTATGCTGGGCCGCTTTAAACGTGCAAAGGTTGCCCCTCCCGGCGGCTGCGATTTCGGTGTGCGTCCTATCGACCTTCATATTAAAGGTTTTGAAGCGCTGGGCGTTCAGGTAACTATGGACAACGGTATGGTTGACGCGAGAGCGCAGAGACTTATCGGTAGTCCTATTTACCTCGACAAGGTTTCGGTTGGTGCTACCGTTAATATTATGTTGGCGGCTGTAAAGGCACGCGGCCTTACGGTAATTGAAAACGCCGCACGCGAGCCTCACATTGTTGACCTTGCAAACTTCTTAAACTCTATGGGCGCCGACATTATGGGTGCCGGTACAAGTGTTATTAAAATTCGCGGAGTTGAAACACTACGCGGAACCACTTACAGCATCATACCCGACCAGATAGAGGCCGGAACATATATGGCTGCTGTTGCTGCCGCCGGCGGTGACGTTCTTATTGACAACATCACACCGAAGCATTTGGAGTCTATCACGGCGAAGCTTGTTGAAATGGGTGCCACTATTCAAGAGTTTGATGAGTCTCTCCGCATAACGATGGAACGCCGTCCGAAAAAGTGCAACGTTACAACTATGCCGCATCCCGGTTTCCCAACCGATATGCAGCCGCAGATTACTACCGTTTTGGCTTTGGCCGACGGGACAAGCATTGTTGCCGAGGGCGTCTGGGATAACAGATTTAAATATGTTGAACAGCTTTCTATGATGCAGGCTCACATTCAGGTAGACGGAAAGGTTGCCGTTGTTTCGGGTGTTGAAAAGCTATGCGGCGCACCCGTATATGCGAATGACCTTCGTGCCGGTGCTGCAATGATAATTGCGGGCCTTGCTGCCGACGGTGTGACCGAAATCGAAAATATTGAACTTATTGACCGCGGATACGAAGACGTAGTTGAAAAAATTACAGGACTCGGCGGCAACATCAAAAGGGTTAAAATTGAGGAACCCGAAACTATGAGAAACGCTTTATAAAGAGGAATACTGAGGGGATTCCTCTTTTTTATGAAAGGAGAGGTTTTATGTCACGGTTTTGTCCGCTTTTCAGCTCCAGCAGCGGAAACTGCGCATACATAGGCTGCGGCGACAGCGGAATACTGGTTGACGCCGGTGCTTCCTGCAAAAGCATTTTATCGGCCCTTTGCGACCGCGATATAGACCCCGCCGGCATAAAGGCTGTTGCAGTAACCCACGAACACAGCGACCACATCAAGGGCCTTAAAACACTGATAAAAAAACTCAAGGTTCCGGTAATGGCATCGCGTCCCACGCTGATTTCTTTAAATCAGCACGATGCGCTTCCCGAGGGTTGCGAAATAATAGAGGCTGAAAACGGTGCCGCATTTGACGATATAGCGGTAACACGCTTTGGCACCAGCCACGACTGCGAAGGCTCGAGCGGATTTGTTTTTTCTCTGCCGCAAAATCAAAAGTTTGCGGTTTGCACCGACCTTGGTTACATAAGCGACGAAGTAAAGGAAAATCTTCTGGGTTGCGACCTTGTTATGCTGGAATCTAACCACGACGTGAATATGCTTAAAAACGGCCCCTACCCTTTTTATTTAAAGGAGCGTATTTTAAGCGAGCAGGGACATCTATCGAACGGACAGTGCGCGGCTCTGTTGCCCGAACTTTTAAAAAGTGGCACCACCCGTTTTGTACTTGCGCATTTAAGCCAGCACAATAATCTGCCCACCCTGGCAAAAACCGCTTCGGTGGCGGCGCTGATAGAGGCTGGCGCAAAGGAGCAGCTTGATTATATATTATATGTAGCACCAAAAGAAGGCGGGAGAACATTAAACTTATGATAAGAGTTACTATCATTGCCGTCGGAAAGCTAAAAGAAAAGTATTTTCTGTCTGCAGCAGCAGAGTATGAAAAAAGGCTTTCCCGCTTCTGCAAGCTCAACACAATAGAAATAGAACCCGCACGCACAAGTGAAAATCCAACGCCTGCGGAAATTGCTGCGGCGCTGGAAAGCGAGGGCGAGAAAATACTTGGAAAAATACCCGCCGACGCTTACGTTACAGCTATGTGTATTGAGGGTAAGCAGTGCCCGAGTGAAACGTTGGCAGCGGATATTGAAAAACGCGCCGCAAACGGAAGCGGAAACCATATATATATAATAGGTGGATCATACGGACTTTCTGACTCGGTAAAAAGACGTGCAGATGCACGACTTTCAATGTCCGAAATGACCTTTCCACACAAGCTGGCAAGAATAATGCTGCTTGAACAAATTTACCGCGCTTTTATGATAAATTGCGGCGGTACATATCATAAATAAAAAGTGCTTGACTCTTGCGGGTAAATGTGATATTATGGCATTACCTCTGCAAGGGTCTTCTTTGCATAAGGCCCATTTTCAAAGCAAAATCTGCATGCTATGCTTCTCACCCCTTTCGGGGCGGTATGGAGATTTGCTGATTGAGGGAGGCTCAAATTTACTTTCGGATAGCCGAAAGCAAAAAAATATTTCCGTAAAACGGGAGGTGCCGTCATGAGAGTTAAAATCACTTTAGCTTGCACTGAATGCAAACAGCGCAACTACAACACAATGAAAAACAAGAAGAACGATCCTGACAGACTTGAAATGAATAAGTATTGTCGTTTCTGCAAGAAGCACACCGTGCACAAGGAAACAAAGTAGGAGGTTTGACAGTATGAAAGTTATGAACAAAATCTGTCAAATTCTTGCAATTGTTACCGCTGTTGCTGTGCTTGCTCTGTTCTTCTTCACCGGCTTTGCTACCATCGTTAGCAGCGAAAGCACCACACTTACCGGTGCACAGCTCGCCTTCGGTGGCACAGTAAACCTTGGAACCGAAACCATTAGAATGGCTAAGTCCGCAGACATCTGGTTCTGCATTATACTTACCATCTTCGGTTTACTGTTCAGCGCTCTTACATTTAAATTCAAGGGTACTAGATATGCATCCCCTGCTGTTACTCTTACAGCTGCTATCTATATGCTTGTTATTGTTTTGAGTGCACCCGCAAAGTTCGTTGATACCAGACCTATTCCTGAATATGCAACAATTACCGGCATTAACTATCTCGTTCCCGCGATAGTTATTACTGCACTGCTTTTCGTATGTGCTTTTGCAGGTATTGCTCATCTTCTGATTGCTGACAAGATTGAGGTTGCAGGTAGTAAGAAGCTTACCATTCCTCAGAAGGTTGTCGCATTCCTTAGAGATTACAAGAGCGAGGTCAAGAAAATCGTATGGCCCAACTTCAAGTTTGTTGTAAAGAACACCTTTGTAGTACTTGTTATTTGTGCTATTATCGGTGCTTTCATCTGGCTGCTTGATTTTGGCCTTGG
>JAZUOJ010000013.1:0-2389 GCA_045604625.1 Acutalibacteraceae bacterium
TGTAGGTTCGTTTTTTGTTTGTATGCGAATACTATTGTAGTAACTAAGGGCATAGTTTAAGGTGCCTTTTCTTTATAAAAATTAAAAAACAATTGGAAATTCTACTCATAATTTCTACAAAAAGTGTGATACTAACAAAGAGCAAAAAACAACAACTCGTCCCAGATAAGGACCTTGGTCGGGTCGTGCTTTTTTGATGGAACGAGGCTTGATTTGAGCAAATCAATAAATCCCGAAAACCCGCATAAATACTGGGTTTTCGGCACATTTTAGAGTAGAGAAAAGGAGTAGAAATATATGAAAGCAACAGGTATTGTGAGAAGAATAGAGGAATGAGGTATAATAACACCAAGAACTATAATTCAGCATAAACACTGGGGTTTTTACTGCTCTGTATAGCAGAAAAACGTCATATTCAAACTGTCACAAAAAACCGGGTGATTCGATTCACCCGGCTTTTGTTTTACTTAATTATCCCTTAATCGGCACAGCTACCTGTGTGATGTAATCTTCACTGTTTCCACCTCGATTGGGAGGCCCCTCCAAATAAACGGAACGGAACGGTCCGGCTGTTTCAATGTTGTTTTCTTTTATATACTCCGTCAGTGCCCGAATGGCGGTTGCTGTTCCTTCGTAGGGACCGCGGTAATAGATGCACAAAGCAGGCGTTTCGGCAAACTCCATACGCTCCGGACCGTCAAAGCTGTTATCTACGGGGATGCAGCACATTAGATCCAGTTTATCTGCATGGGTCATACGCATTGTGAACATACGGGCTATCATAGACATTTTGCCGGTACGGGCGGCAGCAATGTATGTATCTCGCAGAACGATTGCAGCCTCGCCAACATTCTCGCACGTATACCTCCGGCAGAAGCAAACCTGTCGGGGAAGGGTTGTTTTTCGCACTGTCAGATCGCCACGCTTAGCCGAGCGAACCTGCAACATCTGAATATTTCTATCCAATGTGGCTCGCAAGACCTTAAGGCGTTCTAAGTAGGTGTCGATATTATCTGTATTGTAGTAATATTCCTCCACTTCTTTGAGTGTAAGACCGAGGGCTTGAAGGGAACGGATAGAACGAATCTGCGTCATATTATCTGCTGAGTAATAACGGTATCCGCTTTCTTCGTCCTTAATCGCAGGCTTTAAAAGTCCCATATCCTCGTAAACGAGAAGTGTTTTGCGGGTGATGCCCATTATCTTTGTAACTTCTCCGATTTTAAATAATCCTTCTTTGTACTTTTTCAAATATAATCACCTCAAAATTTTCTAAACACTCCTTGACTTGAACCTTCGGGTATAAGTTATAATTACAATATACCATACTATCTCCATTTTGCAATAGATGGGTGTATGGGCAAGAAAAATATTCCGAGAATTGGGGAAAAGCATTATGAAAAAACTTTTTCAAAACAAGTGTTTAGCGTTGTTGTTAGTATTCGTGATGATTTGGGGTATGCTACCGGTCAACGTAATGGCAGCCGGCCAGACAGTCAAGGTTGCCGGTATTGAGCTTGCAGACGGTCAGTGCCTGACGAACAACTCTGCAACCAGTGCAACCACATGGACAGAAGGCGACCCCTATGTTGCATACTACAAAGACGGGGTGCTGTACTTAAATAACCTCGAGACTGAACAGGTAGACTCCTGTATTTATTTCCGGGGCAATTCTGATTTGATCATTGACGTGACCGGCAACAACACACTGGTGAGAACTGCCGGCACTTGCATTAATGTCGAGAGCTTTACCTATGGTCTGGTAGTCCAAGGAACCGGTACCTTGACGGCCACTGGATCCAGCTTTGGCTTCTGGGTAAGAGAAAATGTTACTTTTCAAGGGAATGTAACCGTGGTAGCCGAGGGTACATCCGATGTGGGAATCGCAAGCAACCGCGGAAATACCGGCCTGAGCGATACGAAGATCACCATTAAAGACAATGCAAGGGTAACTGCCACCGGTGGAAAATATGGTATTGGTGGAGATTGGGACAGAACGCCGAAGGTCGTTGTTGAAGACAACGCGGTGGTAACTGCTAAGGGCGGGACCCATGCAATACGAACCCTGACCGCTGAAACCGTTTCCAACCAAAAGGTATTTGCCGGTACAGATATCAGCGGCAACAGCAAAGAGACATATATAGCGGCCAATAACAGCACCTATAAATATGTTGAAGTGAATCCCACAACTTACGTCGCAACCGTGATCGACGGTACGGGCAGCGGCGCCTATTCCGCTGGCACAGCTGTTACCATTACGGCAAACGCAGCTCCCTCCGGCAAGCAGTTCAAGGAGTGGGCCGGCGCTGACGGGCTGACCTTTACCAGCGGCAGTAAGGACTCTGCCACTGCTACCTTCACCATGCCCGCCAATGCGGTGACCGTATCT
>JAZUOJ010000014.1:0-8462 GCA_045604625.1 Acutalibacteraceae bacterium
CAGTTGGCTAGAGCATTCGGTTCATACCCGAAGTGTCGTTGGTTCAAGTCCAATAGCCGCTACCAGGCCCGGTGGTCAAGAGGCCTAAGACACCGCCCTTTCACGGCGGTAACACGGGTTCGAATCCCGTCCGGGTCACCACATAAAAGGAAACTGTCCTTTCGGGGACAGTTTCTTTTGTTTTATTCTCGTTTTCATCCGCAAAGCGAAAGGAGTGTTTTGGTGCTTAAGCGTTTTTTAAGTTATTATAAGCCCCACAAAAAAATCTTCGTTCTCGATATGATAGCAAGCCTTTTGGTGTCGCTTGCGGGAATAGTGTATCCTATTGTTACACGTTCAATGCTTAACGACCTTATTCCGAACAAAAACTATAAAATGATAATTGTTTTCGGCGTGGCGCTGCTTATCATCTACATAATCCGTATGCTGCTTAACTATTTTATTCAGTATTACGGACACGTTATGGGTGTGCGTATGCAGGCGCAGATGAGAAGCGAAATGTTTGCTCACCTGCAAAAGCTTTCGTTCAAGTTTTATGACGACCACGAAACCGGAAAAATAATGTCCCGCATGACCAACGACCTTATGAATGTCAGCGAGCTTGCCCATCACGGCCCCGAAAACGTTATTATTTCTTCCATTTCGATAATCATTTCCTTTGCTTATCTCTCTACAATCAATATTTGGCTAACCCTTATTATTTTTGCCTGTGTCCCCTTTCTTATCCTCATTTCGGCAACGCTGAGGAAACAGATGCGCGACGCTTTTATGCGCAGCCGCGAGGCAATTGCGCGAATAAACGCCTCGCTTGAAAACAGCATTTCGGGTATTCGCGTTACCAAAGCCTTCACCAACGCCGAAAACGAAAAGAAAAAGTTTGAGGGCGGCAACGATGAGTTTGTGGAGTCGCGACGCGACGCCTACAAGGCTATGGGCAAATTCCACTCCACCACCGGTTTTGTAACCGACGTTTTCAACGTTGTTATCCTAATAGCGGGCGGACTTTTCCTCTATGCCGGCGACATAAACTTTGCCGACTATTCCGCATTTTTTGTTTCTATAAATATGTTTTTAGCACCCGTCCGCAACCTTATCGGCTTTATTGAGCAGTATCAGGAGGGCGTAACCGGTTTCAGCCGATTTGTGGAAATTATAGATACCGAACCCGAAGCCGACCGCGAAACCGCAAAGCCTATTGCCCGCCTTGACGGACATATTCTGTTTTCGGACGTTACGTACGGCTACGGTGACAGCGACGTTTTAAAGAAGGTAAACCTTGATATAAAAACGGGCGAAACCTTTGCACTTGTGGGCCCAAGCGGCGGTGGAAAAACAACAATTTGCCACCTTATTCCCCGCTTTTACCCGCTGGAAAACGGAAAAATAGTGATAGATGACACCGACATACGCGATATAGAAATGGAGTCGCTACGCCGCAACATAGGCATAGTACAGCAGGACATTTACCTGTTTAACGCCAGCATAAAGGACAACATTATGTACGGCGACCCGAACGCCGACGATGATGCAGTAGTAGCCGCCGCAAAGCGCGCTAACATTCACGATTTTATTATGTCGCTGCCGGACGGTTACGACACGCAGATAGGCGAACGCGGTGTTCGTCTTTCGGGAGGACAAAAACAGCGTCTCAGCATTGCTCGCGTCTTTTTAAAGGACCCCCCGATTTTAATTTTGGACGAAGCGACAAGTGCACTTGACAACACGACCGAAATACTGATACAAGAATCGCTTGACGAGCTTTGCAAAGGCCGTACCACTATTGTTGTAGCCCACCGCCTTTCGACGGTTAAAAACGCCGACCGCATAGCCGTAATAACCGACGGCGAGGTTGAAGAACTGGGCACACACGACGAGCTGATTGCCAAAAACGGCACCTATGCACATCTTTATTCGCTGCAGTTCAGAGAAGACTAGTTTTAGAGCATACCGCTTGGTATGCTCTTTTTTGTTTATAAAAAAAGAGGAAAATGTCTATATTAATTTATATATATATAAGTTATAATTATTATGTAAAAATGTATCCCCCAAAACAAACAGGAGGTTATACTATGACAAAAAGAGCATTTTCCCTTTTACTGTCGGTACTTATCGTACTGACCGCCCTTCCTATGCTTCCGCTTTCCGGAGTAGTTAGGGCAGAAGAAAACCTGTCCTCCGTAGACGGCGGTTCTAACCCGTCCGTACTGTTGGTTGACAAGGTGATTAACGACTTTGACGACGTGCCCACTTCCGGCACGGCAACGGTCGGCGATTATACCGTCCCCGTTGGTATTGGCGCAAATACCGACTCTCCGACGGCTACCGACTATTCTGCCAACACAACTTCGGCAGGAAACACCCTTACAATAGAAAACGGCGTGCTTAAGGATACGTTAAGCGATGCCAAACCCTTCTATTTTTCTGTGTACCTGTCCCCCAAATCACTAACACGCGGAGACGCTTCGCCTACCGCTGATTCGGTTGCGCTGCAGTTCCACGTTGACTTTACGGGCATCACCTCGGTCGACGCAGGAACCAAGGTTAGCTTTGAGCCCGAACTATATCTTTCGACGGGCAGAAACTCGGGTTATACCGCATACTGCATACCGAAAGAAACCTTCTATTATATTCCCGATGCAACTGCCGAAAACCCCAACCCCGAAATGCAGATTCTTAACACCGGAAGCAGTGTTTTGTTTGAGCACGGCAACGTTTACGGTTTTGCGGGACAGTCGGGTACGGTTATAGTTCCGTTCGATGCTTGGGAAACTGAGATAAGAGACCAGTTTAGCGGCTACTGCACAATTTGGGACTTTTACAAGAAAAACACCCAGGGCTACCACAACCGTTCGGCCATTACCTTTGAAACCTATAACGTAAAATACGCTGCCGGCGACGTTTTTGCTATCGACGATATATGCTGGCTTAAAAAGCCCGCCGCCTCTTCAGGTTCAGCAGAAACCAAGACCTACGTGGTAGAGGATTTCGAGAACTTTACCCCCTCCTTTAGCTGGCAGTATCATGGCGGCAACTACTCGGCATACTCTAACCCCGACGGTGCCATAACCAAAGACGACATATCCATAAAGGACGGTCGCTTTGCCATAACCCCCAACAGCACTGCCGTAAACGACATTCGCTTCACAGCCGATATGGAGTCGGAGCTTTGGGACGAAAAATACGATTCTTTCGCCTTTGATTTAGATTTAAGCGAAACCACCGGCGACAAGTCTATCCGTCTTAAGTTCTACGGATACACCCCGGATGGACTTACGGCATTCGGCGTATACAACACCGATATGACCCTTGTTGACCAAGACGGCAACAAGACAACCCTTTCGCTTGGCGAGAGCTCACACATTGACAGCACTTGGGGTATTCCCGAAGGCTTTAAGGGCACGGTAATAATTCCGAGAAGCGGTGTGCGTTCAGACAGCGCTTCGGTTACCGACACGTTTGACGAGCTTGTTTTCTCGTTTGAAACACTTGGCTGGAACGCAGCCAACAACGGCGCTTCGGTTTATCTTGACAACTTTGCCTACCTTTACAGCGCAGAAACGCTCGGCGACGATATGGGCACCGATTTCTCTGCCCTTTCTCATCCGCTTTATGAGGCGAACGCTATAATAAAGGATACCGTTCGCACTGCAGAGGCATATTTCAAGACCGACGTTAACCGCACACAAAGCATTATCGCTACCAAGTTCGGTAGTGTTGCTCGCCACGGCTATCTTGTTAACCTTTGCGTTTCAGCGCTCGGTCAGCTTGAACTAACCGTAGGAAATGCAACGGTTGCCGTTACCGACGTTTGCCTTAACGACGGAAACTGGCACCACGCGGCAGTTGTTGTAAGCGACGACGGCACCAGCGTTTCGGCTTACGTCGATGGCGTCCTTGCAAAGACGGTCGCTCTTGGCGCGTTCTCCGTTCCCGAACTGGCTACGTATCTGCCTGTTACAGTAGGCACCTTTATGCCGGCAGAATCAAGATTCTATACTGTTTTTGACGGCTCTATTGCAAACGTGCGTCTTTGGAATGATGCCAGAACCGCAGAAGAAATTGCAGCAAATGCCGCAACCTCAGTTGGTGCCGACGCCGAAGGACTTATAGCCGAATGGATGCTTGATGGCGAAGACTTTGCCACCGAAACCACCGGCAAATATGATCTCACAGAGTTCCATTGGAACATCGACACAGAAAACTCCTTGTTCGCACAGTACAACCGCGACGCTGCAGAAGGCGAATTCACAATAATATTCCTGCCCGACACGCAGACCATTATAAAGAACTTCGAGTCGCAGGTTCCCGATATTTTCGACTGGATAATTGCAAACGCTGAACGTCTTAATATTAAGACCGTTGTAAGTCTTGGTGATATCGTCGAACACGGCAACGCCACCGCAAAAGTAGAAGTGCTTGATGCTGAAATGGCTGCCCTTAGCGCACAGTATGCTCGCCTTACCGAAGCCGGCATTCCCTGGGTTGCAACCCCCGGCGACCACGACTATGACTACTTCGGCGACCGCACATCCACCTATTATGACAAGTACTTCACAAAGGATATATTGGTAGAGAACGACTGGTTTGAGCTTGGCGGTCTTTATGACGAAAGCAGCCTACTCAACTCCTACTACTATATGCGCCCCAACGACGATATCGAATATATAATCTTCTCGCTTGAGGTTCAACCCCGCGACGAGATTATTGCCTGGGCAAACGAAATTATTTCCAAAAACCCTAACTGCCGCGTAATTCTTGCAACACACAAGTATATGAACTACGCCTACTGCAGACGCCACACCACCGTTTCTTATAACCACGGCAACCCCGGCGAAACTGTTTGGCAGGAGTTGGTTTCGCAGCACAAGAACATTGATATGATTCTTTGCGGACACAACGAAACAACCGGTATTTATGCCGCATACGACACCGGCGTAAACGGAAACAAGGTTTTACAGGTAAACTGCGACATGCAGAACACCGACCAGTCCTATAAGACAATCGGCGCAACCGTTATCGGCCGCTTTAACGCCGACGGAAGTAAAGTTTCCTTCAACCTTTATTCCGCACACCACAATATATTTATTGACAATCACAGTAACGATATTGCGTTTGACCTCGGCGCGCCCGAAGACAAACTTTCAAAGCCGCTTGCTGATGATTACTACGGCGGCCCCGACTTCAAGGTGGTTGCCTCTAAGGATGCTAACTCCTTCCCCTCGGCTGCAGGCGGATATATAAGCGCCTCGTCCGACACCGGCGCTTCGGTCAACCCCGAATACTACGGCTGGTCCGGAACCGCTAACACAACCTATGAATGGGACGAAGCTACCGAATCCGGTAAATTCACTGCAACGGCTGACTGTAATAACTCTGCAAGCGTTTGCGCTATAATCAAAGACCTTCCGCTTGCAAGCACTAATATGGTTTCGTTCCACGTAGATGCCACAGGCGTTTCTACTGCTGACGGCAACTTTACAACACTTCTTGCCCTGACCTACAACCGCGCAGCACACACCGTAATGGGCAACAGCGATATATACTTTATAGCCGACGGAAGCAACGTAGTTGAAACAATACACGTTGGAAAATCGAGCGCCACCTGGAATCATAGAATCCAGCTCAAGGCAGGCGTTTCGGGAACCTATTACATCCCCACCGCCAGCTTTGGCCCGACCACCAAGGCAGAAAACGGTTATGACGAATCTTACGGAACAAACTGGGTAAACTTCTCCGACCTCGTTACCAACGGTAAAACCTGGTGGTTCGAAGACGGCAGCTCTAATGACAACTATAAATACTGCTATTTGTACTTCTACAAAACAACCCTTGCGAACGGCGACGTTTTCTATGTTGACGATATTTCTTACGACACGGTTGTAAGCTTCCTTGAAGAGATGGACGTTACCGCCCAGGGCTTTAGCGGAACGGTTGACGGAAACGCCCACGGCATTACCGTTAACGCTCCCGAAGGCGCAACCGTAAAATACGGAACCACCAAAGGCGAGTACACGTTAGACGAAAGCCCGGTATTCACCGAGGTTGGCGAACACACCGTATATTTCAAGGTTGAAAAGAACGGCGCTACTCCGTTTGAGGGCTCTGCGGTAGTATCGATTTTGGGACTTGATATTAAGGAAGATGCAAAGCAGCTTACCATAAGCGACAGCCTTGCAATCGACTACAAGTTAAAGGGCGAAGACCTTGCCGACTACACCTCTGTACGTGCCGAATTTAAGGTTAACGGCGTTGTAACCGACGTTACGGATTACGAGATTGACGAAAACGGAAACTTTGTATTCGGTTTCAAGGGCATCAGCCCCAAGAACCTGAGCGATACTATTACCGCTACCTACTATGTAACAAAGGACGGCGTTGAACTGCCCTCGGCAGAAAGCACCTACAGCGTAGCTGAGTACTGCTACAGCATGATACAAAACTACCCGAGCACCGGTAACGCTGACGTAGACGAAGTTCTTAAGGTTTGTAAGGGACTATTAAACTTCGCAGCTGCATCACAGGTATACCACGACTACAACAAGGACAGCCTTGTAAACGCCGACCTCGATGATGCCGATAAGGTGCTCGACCTTGGCCGCGAGCCGCAGGATATAACCGCATTTGACGCGTTTGACGGCACTATCACCGCTAAGTTCAAGAGCGCAAGCGTAAACTTAAAGTCTAACGTTGCTCTCCGCTTCGTAGTAGAGGCAGACGACATCGACGGCATGCGCGTTAAGTTCAACGTAGGTGAAGACGAGTGGTATGTATTCTCGAAGTACTTCGTACCGGTAGAAGGTTATACCAACCGCTACTACGTATACTTCAATATGCTTGGTGCCGCCGCAATGAGCGACGAGCTTACAGCAACAATTGAAAACAACAAGGGCGAAGCTCTTGGAAAGACCCTGCACTACAGCATAGAATCTTATGCTGCTTCCAAGTGGAACAGCAGCGACGCCGCACTCCAGAACCTTGTAAAGGCAATGATGTGCTACGGTGACGCAGCTCTGGCACTTGAAGCAAAAGCTGCACAGTAAGAGAGGTGTTTAAAATGCATTTTTACGAAACACCCCAAGTAAATTCTTTAAAGCTCACATTCAGTGAGAATATCGGTCTTTTGTCTGACCACGACAACAGACCGGGTGATTCTACACCTGAAGATGAGTTTGACAACTAATTAACCTTAAAACCCGTCTGCGATGTATATCGCAGACGGGTTTTGCCATATAATTAAGCAAAAGGGGGAGTCTTATGCCCAGCATATATTTAAGTCCGTCAACACAGGAATTTAATATCTACGTAAACGATACCGGAAGTGAAGAGTACTATATGAATCTGATAGCCGATGCGATGGTTCCGTATCTTAACGCGTCGGGCATATCATATACGCGAAACACGCCCGAAATGACCGCCGCATCTTCAATAGCACAGTCAAATCAAGGTAACTACGACCTGCATTTAGCGCTTCATTCAAACGCCGGTGCGGGGCAGTATGCAGGGGTGACCCGAGGCGTTGAGGTTTATTTTTATCCGGGTAGTCAGCAGGGAAGACGGGCGGCGGAAATTATTGCCGACAACCTTCGTCTTATTTACCCGTTGCCCGAACGCGTTCGTACCGTTCCAACCACCTCACTCGGCGAGGTAACAAGAACACGGGCGCCCTCGGTGCTAATAGAATTTGCCTTTCACGATAACGTTGAAGATTCCGCGTGGATAAAGGGAAATATAGAACTTATAGCGCGCTATACCGTGTTGGCGCTTTGCGAATATTTCGGAATACCGTTTAATTTGCCACAGCAGGTGCGCTACGGTACTGTGCGCACGTCGGGCGGCTCGGTTAATATACGTGTAGACCCCGACGTAAACTCGCAGGTGATAGGCTCTGTGCCTAACGGTGCAACGGTCACAATCTATGCAGAGGTGCCTGATTGGTACGTCGTAAACTATAACGGTGTTGACGGATATATGAGCAAAGATTTTATAAGTGTGTAATTTTTTAAGCCAAACTTTTTCGGTTTGGCTTTTTTTATACTTGAAGTGTGCGGTTGTTTAAGTTATAATAAATTGAATATATATGTTTATATATAAGGGGAAGTCTTTTTTGGAATTTTTAAACGGTTTAAAAAATCCGCTGGAGGAGCAAAAAGCTTACACAGCACAGATAAAAAAATTGTTAATATCACGATACGCCGGAGTGCCCAAGGCCTGCGTTGAAACCTACGGTTGTCAGCAAAACGTAAGTGACAGCGAGCATATAAAGGGTATGCTTACGGAGTTCGGATACGAACTGACCGAGGATTCCGCCGAAGCAGATTTTGTGCTTTTTAACACCTGCGCGGTTCGCGAACACGCCGAGGCACGCGTTTACGGAAATTTAGGTGCCCTAAAGCATTTAAAGCGCCGCCGTCCGGGTATGATAATAGCAATATGCGGTTGTATGGTACAGCAACAGGCGGGTG
>JAZUOJ010000015.1:0-14815 GCA_045604625.1 Acutalibacteraceae bacterium
TGGGCTGCAACCGGGGGTGCTGCGGTTGCGGGTGAAACCCCGTTTGCGGCTGCAAGACGTGAGCTGTTTGAGGAGCTTTCTATAAAATCAAACGAAGAAACTTTAAAGAAAATAGCCACCATACGCCGCCGAAACTCCATACTGACGGTATGGCATATAAAGGCCGACGTAAACGAGCAGACGTTAAAACTTCAAAAAAGCGAGGTTGCCGAGGTAAAATGGGTAACCCGAGAAGAATTTGAAAGAATGATAGCCGACGGCGGATACCATAATTATGGTAAGGACTATTTCCAGATAGTTCTTTCTGCCATCTACGGCAAAGGAGAAGCAATAAATGAGCATATCAGTAGAGGGACAGAAGTGCCCCGCGTGTAACGCATATCTCTTTGATGATGACGATATAGTTTTCTGCCCCGAGTGCGGTGCGCCGCACCACCGTGATTGTTATGCGGCAATAGGACATTGCGCGCTAATTGAAGACCACGGAACAGAACGCCAGTACGATATAGCAAGCCACATAAAGGAAGATGCGGAAAAAATGGAGTCGGAAGACAGAACCGAAAGTAGCGAAGAAAACCAAGAAAAAGACAGCGAACAGGCAAGAGCGTATCGCTGTGTACGTTGCGGAACAGAACTCGGCAGCGAGCAGCAGGTTTGCCCCCGTTGCCGCACCCCTCGTGTCGATGCCGAGAGTATTGCTTATACCCCGTTCGGCCCGCGTGTTTACCGCAAGTGGAGCGAGCAGACCGTTATAGAGGATGACGTTACGCTTAAAGAGCTGGTGCCACTAATAGGGGTAAACACAGCGCGCTACAGCGAAAAATTTGTAACGCTTAACAAGAAAAATAAGGTTTCGTGGAACTGGGGGGCTTTTTTATTTCCGGCCGGTTGGGCTATGTCCAGAAAATGCTTTAAACAGGGAATAATGTTTTTAACCGTCTTCGTGGTTGGAGCGCTGCTGTCACTGCCTATGAGCGAAATAATATCCTCCCTCCCGCTTGAGGGTGCCACTCCGGCAGACTTGGCTCCGCTTATAGCAAACGGTGGAGCGTTGCCCGCGTTTTTATATCTTATAGGCGGCGCTTTAGAGCTGGGTGTCAGGATAATAGCGGGACTGTTTGGTGATTATATATATCGCGGCGAATGTGTTGAAAAGGCGCTTAAAATAAGGGAATCGACCGATGAAAAGGAAAGCCTTTATTATAAACTGGGCGGTGTTAACGCCTTGTGGTTTATAGTGGCTTTGGCTATTCAGAGCTATGTGCCTATGATAATTTCTGCATTTTTTTAAGGAGAAAATTATGGATAACAGAATATGTCCGGAATGCGGTACGGTAAACGAACCGCAGTATACCTACTGTAAAAATTGCGGCACACCGCTTGAAAGAGGAAAAGGTGCCGAGGGTACATATGGCTACAGTACCGGCAACCAAAATTTCGGTTGTCCGCCCTACGGTGCGCCGGGCTCCGATAATATTGACGGAGTGCCGACGGGAGACCTTATGTGCTTTGTTGGTAATAACAGCTACAAAATAATTGATAAATGGTCTGTTATGCAGTTCACACGTCGCAGGACGTCTTGGTGCTGGCCTGCTTTTCTGCTCTCCTGGTTTTTTGGAATAGCGGGTGCGGGATATTGGTTTATATATCGTCGCATGTATAAGCTGGGTGCCATAATACTGGCGATTTCGCTTCTTTTCGGCGTGGCACAGGTGCTCTCGGTTTCGGGCAGCATTATAAACGTTATAGGTGATTTCAGCGAGGTTATAGCTGAAATAGGCGAAACAAACGGCGACGTTACAGACGAGTGGGTGGACGAGCAAACCAACGCTATATCCACCTCGAAGGATATGATGAAAATAGCCGCTTCAGCACAGTTTTTTGGAGCGCTTAAAACTGCCTTTTCGGTATTAGCCGGACTGTTTTCGCTCTATTTTTACAAAAATTTTGCAGTATCGAAAATAAAGGGCTACGGACGTCCACTGAGCGATACCGAGCTTTCACTTGCCGGCGGCACGTCTGCGGGCAGTGCTGTGCTCAGCGTATTCCTTTACGGCATAGCAGAGTCGTTTGTTATGACGGTATTGCTTGTGGTGCTTTTCGGTGCGGCGTTTAGTGTGATGCTATGATAAAATATACAACGCTGCTTTTTGACAATGACGATACCCTAATGGATTTTGGTGACGCTGAACGTCAGGGTATTGAAAGAACGTTTCTGGATAACAATATTCCGTATAACGAGGAGATTTTAAAACACTATAGTGCCATAAACTTGAGCTTTTGGAAACGCTTCGAACGCGGAGAAATTGAAAAAAGCGAAATCTTCGCGGGACGTTTTCGCCAGTTTTCAGAAGAAACCGGATATAGACTCGATCCGGAAAAACTGGCGCGTGAGTATATGGTAAACCTAAGTTACGGTCACAAGTGCATAGACGGCGCCAAAGAGCTGATTGCCAGCCTTTACGGTAAATATGATTTATATATCATTACCAACGGAGACAGCAAAACACAGGACCGCCGCATAGCCGATTCGGGCTTACTGGAATATTTTTGTGATGTTTTCGTGTCCGAAAAGACCGGTTTTCAGAAACCGCATATAGGATATTTTAATTACGTTCTTGAACACATCCGCGAAAAGGACAAAAGCAAAATTTTGGTTATAGGCGACTCGCCGACGTCCGATATTTTGGGCGGCAACAATGCGGGGCTGGACACCTGCTGGTACAACCCGAAAAGAAAGACTGCAGATTATACACCCACTTATGAAATTCACGAGCTTACGGAGCTTTATAACTGTTTATAATATAAATTTGGTCAGGAGACAGTATGATACACTACATAGAAAACGAACTTATAAAAATCGGCGTTAGGGAACACGGCGCAGAGCTTTGCTCTATTTATTCCAAAAAGGCCGCTACGGAGTATTTGTGGCAGGGCGATAAGACTGTTTGGTCTGGCCGGTCGCCAATTCTTTTTCCTATAGTCGGCAGACTTAAGGATGACAGCTACCGTCTTAACGGGAAGGAATTCTTTTTAGAAAAACACGGCTTTGCACGCAAGATGGACTGGCAGTTTTCAGGCGGTGACGATAAAAGCATAACCTTTATTTTGCGGGATACGGAGGAAACCAGAAAACACTATCCTTTCTCGTTTAACCTGTCGGTATGCTTTACGCTTTCGGGACGTACCATTTCGGTATCGCACGATGTGTTAAACACAAACTCCGACACAATGTATTTTTCCATAGGTGCTCATCCGGGCTTTAATTGCGAGATGGGTGATGTTCTGGAGTTTGAATGTAAAGAGGATGCTAAAACTGAAAAAATCGACCTTCAAAGTGCACTTTTGTTACCCGAAACGTTTCCGTTTTTAGAAAACGAAAGGGAATTTGTAATAACAAAGGATGTTTTTAATGAGGATGCGCTGATTTTAAGCGGTTTAAAATCAAATTATGTGACCTTAAAAAGTCCTAATCACGACCGCCGTGTTACCGTTACCTTCGGTGGCGCGCCGTACCTTGGAATATGGGCAAAGCCCGGCGCACCATACGTGTGCATTGAACCTTGGTTTGGTGTTAACGATTCGGGCGTGCGCGTGGACGATTTTTCGGAGAAAAGCGAAATCGTTTCACTTCCTGCCGGCGAAAAGTTTAATTTCACCTGGACGGCAACCGTATCAGAATAACAAAAAAAGACGCTTCAAAAGAAGCGTCTTTTTAATTTTTAACCTATTTCGCGTGTTTTGCAACTATCGCATTCATTTCATCCATTTTGCTTTCCATATCGGCAACCAATTTAAACTGGGTGCGGCAACGGTCAAGGTTGTGGTTTTCGCGATGAATCTTAAAGTATGTATCGCCGTTTATGTGGTCTGCGAGGAAACGCATACCGCATTCAAGTGTCATAATCTTTGCCGAGAAAGCGAGCATTGCAATCTCATTTTCGGTAAGTGAACGGCACTGTGATACAAAGCCCTTGGTGTATTCCTCAAACAGACCAAGGTCACACCAAACCTTTGAAAGGTCGGTTTCGTCTTCGGGGGCGGTGCTTGCGCCAAAGCGAATGCTGTCGCCGAAATCGTAAAGCGAAAGACCCGGCATTACGGTATCAAGGTCGACAACTGCAACAGGCGCTTTTGTAACGGGGTCGAGAAGAACGTTGTTAAGCTTGGTATCGTTGTGGGTAACACGCAGCGGCAGTTCGCCGTTTGCGAGCATATCGATAAGTACCGAGCAGTCAGCCTCGCGCTCACGTGCAAAGGCAATTTCATCGGCAACGTCGGCTGCTCTGCCGGATTTGTTTTCGGCAATAGCCTTTTCCAACTGTTCAAAACGCATTCTTGTGTTGTGGAATCCCTCAATAACCTCGCAAAGGGTGTCGGCGGGGAAATCAGAAAGCATCTGCTGGAATTTACCGAAAGCGCAGCCTGCGTGATAGAAGTCATGCGGCTCTTCGGGGGTCTGCAGGGTTATTGCATTGTCAATGTATATAAGCATTCTCCAGTAATCGTCGCCGTCGCGCAAATACCAGTCACCGTTTTTAAGCGGTATTACCTGAAGACAGTCGCGTTCGGGGTTTCCACCCTCGGCCAAAACCTTTTCGCGTAAAAATGCGGTTACCGAAACGATATTATTCATAAGTCCCTCAACGTTGGGGAAAACCCTGCTGTTAATTCTCTGCAAGGTGTAGATGTTTCCGTTGTCACAAAATACGCGATACGTGTCGTTTATATGGCCGCAACCGTAAAGTTCACATTTTACAGGGGTACCCTCAATTTTAAACATAGGTGCAACCTTCATAGCGTTATACATAACTATTCTCCTTCATAATCAAAAAAGATGATAAACGTTCTTTCGCTCAAACTCGCTTTAAACGAGTTTGTTTTGATTTTTTTATCACATATTGAGTTTACATCATTAAAACAGTTTTGTAAAGGATATTTTTCGCAAAGTGCGTTTAAATCCACGTTGTTAGCCACGTCGTAGCCCAAATAAAATTCGCAGTAAGACCTTCCGTCTTTTATAGCATTTTGCAGCACTCTTTTAATAATTTCCTGCGAAGCAACGGTATCGGCATCTGTTTTTATGTCGGGCAGGGTGTTACCCTCTTTTGTCACGTAGCTGTATTGCGTTGCCCTGCAAACGGGCAGTGAAATATTATAGTTAGGGTCACTTTGTGAACCGGAAAATTCGTTTTCGTTTACATAGGAAACGTCGCGTTCTATAGTGTGTGTTGCGCTTATTGCGCTGTCGGTAAGGTTGAAATATGTGTGAAGTGTAATGTCCTGTGAATTTAATCCTTCAATTGTGGCATCGTTCCAGGTGACGTCAAGGTGATACCATTCTTTGTTAATCTGAATAACGTTCCACATATGAGGTTCCTGTTTGCTGGTTCCGCACACAAGCGTGCAGGGTATGCTTAAATTATTGCAAACCAACTGCATAGCGCGGGAATATCCCTCACATAAAGCCTTGCCGTTAACCAACGCGCCGTACGCGGTATAGATTTGCTCTCCGCCCGAAACGTCGGTGCTGTATACTACGTTTTGGCATATCCAGTCGTTGACTATCTTTTCAGCCTCGTAATCAGACGTGCCCGACGGAATAAGCGAACGTATCTCATTAAGCTTTTTCTTGAGTGAGGCTTCCATAACGGTGCGCTCCGACGGGGTGCAAAGATAGGAAACCGAATTTTCCCCCTCGCCGTGCTGCATAGCAATAGCCCAGGTTTCGGTAGACCCTGTGGTTGTTTTTTGTTTTACAAAGGCGTAGGGCATCCAGAAGTATTCGGGATGGTCGTTTCTGACTGCTTTATATGCGACAGAAATATCTTTTGGCAGCACGGAACCGAGCTCAATCATTCCGGTTGTCATGTTGTATACGGCACTGCTTATTTTGTTGTATATTTCTTTCTGCGCGGAGGATAACTTCTCGTAACAGTAGTATGTAGCGTTGCTGTTTTTTGGGGGTGTTGGGGCGGACGAAGTGTCAACCGGTGTAGAGGACGTTTGTGCCTGCGAAGTTGTGGTTTGCTGAGACTTAGATGATGTTGTCACGTTATAAGACGGGGGCGCAGACGTAGTATCGGAAAAAGTGGGGTCAGAGGATGAAATGATATTACCTGCAGATGAACTTTGTAAAGCCGAGGATGACGTCTCCGCGCCGGATGAATTGCTTGACGATTCCTCAATGGTTCCGACTATAGAGGTGGTATAAAAGTTGGAATCCGCTATAAAATCAGAAAATGCAGAGTTGTCGGAAAGAAGTGCAGTATTGCGTGCGCACCCGCAAAGGGAAACGAATAATAAGCAAAGCAAAATGCAAAATATTTTTTTCAAAATCGGTCACCCCGTCATAATTGTAATGTTTTCCCCAAGTTGACTTAAAAACTCCGAATAGTTACAAAAATCTACATACGAAATATCTGTGTCACATAGGGAAAGAATATAGTTAAAGTCCTGCTTGTCCAGGTCGCGTTTAAATAGTGATGATAAAACCGCGTGGGCAATAACGGCGCGGTATTGGTCGTTTTCCGCAAGGGAAATTGCCTTGCTGCCGAAAACCCTGGTGCCGTCACGAAACTCCCATAAAAAATCCTTTTCTCCATTATAACCGTTCTGCGCCAGAAAAACAATACCCCCGAGCCAACCGATTATATTAATTTCCGATTCTTTACCGTAATTTACGGTGCGGTCATACTCAATTCCGTAGCCGGTAGCGTCGGGCAAAGAATCGAACAACACGGCCGTCAGGTGGTTGTTTTCAATATCGAACAAAAGACCGCAGTACTGTTCAAGCTCGTCGCATTTCAGCAGCAAAGAAAAATCTTCCGGCTTTTTCTTGTATGGCACGTTTTCGAGTGTAGTATCGGTTTTTGCTACGCTGCGCGAAAGCAGCAGAAAAGCCGTAAGACAATATATGGTAAAACAACAAAAAGCCGAAAAAACGGCAATGAAATTCTTTTTAGTTCTTGGTTTCAAGGTAACACCTCCGCTAAATTATTATTGACACAGCGGGCGGTTTACAAACATGGTTAGTTTTTAATTATTTTCTTGTATATAGCAATTTGTTGTGTTACAATATATCTGTATAAATGTATTTTGCTCTGAAGGAGATAATCTATAATGGAAAATGCCGAAAAGAAAACGGTGCTTAGCTGCATTCAGCCGTCAGGACTTTTAACACTTGGAAATTATTTGGGTGCTCTTAAGAACTGGCTTGCAATGCAGGATGAGTTTCAGTGTACATACGCCGTAGCAGATCTGCACGCTATAACCGTACGTCAGGAGCCTGCAAAGTTCCGTTCACAAATATATTCAACCTGCGCGCTTTTGTTGGCATTGGGAATAGACCCCGAAAAAAGCACGCTTTTTGTCCAGTCACACGTTTCAGCGCACACACAACTGGCGTGGTTGCTTTCCTGCTACACCCAGTTTGGCGAACTTTCCCGCATGACACAGTTCAAGGACAAATCTCAAAAGCACGCCGACAATGTAAATCTCGGACTTTTTGCATATCCCACCCTTATGGCGGCCGATATTTTGCTTTATAAGCCCGACTTTGTTCCCGTGGGTGCCGACCAAAAGCAGCATCTTGAAATTGCGCGCGATATCGCGATTCGCTTCAACAACGTTTACGGCGACGTGTTTAAGGTGCCCGAGCCTTATATTCCGAAGGTTGGTGCGCGCGTTATGTCGCTTCAGGATCCCACTAAAAAGATGTCGAAGTCGGACGAAAATATAAACTCTTGGGTTGCAATTCTGGATAAGCCCGAGGACATTATGCGCAAGTTCCGCCGCGCCGTGACCGATTCCGAGTCACGCGTGTGTGTCGGTGAAGGACGCGACGGTATAAATAACCTTATAGGTATTTACAGCGCCGTTACCGGAAAGACCGAAGCGGAGGTTGCTGCCGAGTTTGAGGGCAAGGGCTATGGCGACTTTAAGACTGCCGTTGCCGAAGCAGTAATTGAAGAACTGCGTCCTATTCGCGAACGTTATGAACAAATCATAAGCGACAAAAAGTATCTTGAAGAGGTTTATAAAAACGGGGCCGAGCGTGCCGCACGCGTGGCATATTCGACCACCCGAAAGGCTATGAAGAAGGTAGGCTTTGTACTTTAATGCTGCCTGTAGGAAATAAAAAAATTGCTGAAAGAATGTCTGCCTTTGCGGCGGGAAAAATCCCTCACGCAATACTTATTGAGGGTGAGCTCGGCATAGGCAAACATACCCTCGCACAGCATATTGCATCTATTGCGGTGTGCACAGGGCAAAATGCACCGTGCGGTGAGTGCCGCGGTTGCCACCTGTCGCAAGTCGGTACACACCCCGATATTTCGGTTTGCTCGCCCGATGGCAAGTCGATAAAGGTTGACCAAATACGCACTCTGCGCCAAAACGCGTATCTAAAGCCAACGCTTTGCGAGCGTAAGGTGTATATAATTGAAAACGCCGACACTATGAACAGCGCAGCACAGAACGCGCTGCTTAAGGTGCTGGAGGAGCCGCCCACAGGGGTTATATTCATACTCCTGGTGCCGTCGGCCGACAGTATGCTCGAGACCATACGTTCAAGGTGTATAACGCTATCGCTCGTTCCGCCCGAAAGGGATGAGGCGGCGCAGTATATTTCGTCTTGCGAGCATTATTCAGCAGCCGAGATAGATGCCGCGCTTGAGCAGTCAAAAAATAATATCGGAATAGCCCTTTCGCTTTTAAAAAACAATAAAGAAAACGAGTTTTCGCAGCTCGCTCGTGAGCTTTTGCTTGATATAAACGGCTCGTCGGCTATAGAAATGCTGTCGCGGTTAAAGCCGTATGAGAAGGACCGTGCTGCGGTAGACAAAATATTGCTTGAGCTTTCGTTTAGAATTTCCCATCTTCTTCGCGAAAGCTGCTACACCCACATACGCGAGGGTCTATCTCGCGAAAAACTGGTATCACTTTACGAAACGGTTGCCGAATTGCGCGAAAAATCGGCGGCTAACGTCAATATAATGCTGTTATTTACTAACCTTTGCAGCAGTTTTAGGAGGAAAATATGACAGAGGTCATAGGTGTAAAATTTAAATCTGAGGGCAGAGTTTACTTTTTTGACCCCGATGGTAAAAAGCTGACACAGGGCGACTATGTAATTGTCGAAACCGCACGTGGCACAGAGTGCGGCGAGGTTGCCGAGGCTAACCGTATGGTTTCGGACGAAAAGATAGTAAAGCCTTTAAAAAAGATGTTACGTGTAGCAACCGATGCTGACAAAACCCGCCTTAAAGAGAACAAGGAAAAGGAAAAACAGGCATTTTCGGTTTGCGAAAAGATGATTCTCTCGCACGAGCTTGATATGAAGCTGGTGGACGTTGAATATTCCTTTGACGGCAGTAAGATTCTGTTTTACTTCACTGCAGACGGCAGGGTGGATTTTCGCGAGCTGGTTAAGGATCTGGCATCTAATTTCCACACCAGAATCGAACTGCGCCAGATAGGTGTGCGCGACGAAGCAAAAATGCTTGGCGGACTTGGCATTTGCGGCCAGCCGTTTTGTTGTGCCCGCTTCCTTGACGATTTCCAGCCGGTATCAATAAAGATGGCAAAGGAACAGGGACTTTCGCTCAACCCCACCAAAATTTCGGGCAGTTGCGGCAGACTTATGTGCTGCCTTAAATACGAGCAGGATGCTTACGAACACCTTTGGTCGTTCACACCGCGTGTTGGTTGGTCGGTAAAGACACCGTCGGGTGACGGAGTGGTGGTTGATTCCAATCCCATAACAGGTGCACTCAGCGTTCGCCTTTATGACAGCGAGGCCGCACCTATCAAGGTTATGCGTGACGAGGTAAAGGTGCTTAAGAAGCACAAGCAGCCTAAAGTAGAGGAAGAAATTCCGGAAATGGAAGAGTAAAATAATACTTGCATTTTAGTAGCGGAGTTGCTATTATATATTTTAGAAAGGTTATTGGAGGTGTATTCACAATGGCATACAAAATTTCTGACGAGTGCATCAGCTGTGGCGCATGTGCTGCTGCTTGCCCGACCGAGGCTATCTCTGAGGGTGATGACAAGTTCGTAATTGACCCCGATAAGTGTGTTGACTGCGGTTCTTGCGCAGCCGGATGCCCTGTTGAGGCTATCTCTGCTGAATAATAGTAGACTACATAGCAAAGGGTGTGGCATACCACACCCTTTTTGCTTGCAAAAAGGAGAATATAAATGGAAAAGACAGTATTAGTAGAAATTTCTGCACGTCACCTCCACGTTACACGTGAGCATTTAGAGGTGCTTTTCGGAAAGGGACATACCTTAACAAACAAAAAGGATCTTTCCCAGCCTGGCCAGTTCGCTTGCGAGGAAAAGGTTAAAATCGTAGGACCGAAGGGTACCCTTAACGCTTCTATTTTAGGACCCGAGCGTCCCGAAACACAGGTTGAATTATCCTTAACCGACGCGCGCACCATCGGTGTAGTAGCACCGGTAAGAGAGTCGGGCGACGTTAAAAACAGCGGTGCTTGCAAGCTCGTTGGTCCCTGTGGCGAGGTTGAGCTTACAACCGGCGTTATCGCTGCAAAGCGTCATATACATATGACACCTGCCGATGCAGAAAAGTATTCTCTTGCCGATTCGCAGGTAGTTCGCGTTGCGGTTAAGACCGAGGGCAGAAGCCTCGTATTTGACGACGTTGTTGTCAGAGTAAGCCCCAAATATGCTCTTGCTATGCATATCGATACTGACGAAGCAAACGCAGCCGCCGTTCCCGGAAGCTGCACCGGTATAATTCTTGACTAAAAGTTTAGGACTTTATATCCACGTGCCGTTTTGCGCCAAAAAATGCAACTATTGCGACTTTTATTCGTTTGCGGCAGACCGCGGCACAATCGACCTTTATACTCTAAAGGTTCAAGAAGAAATAAAAAAATGGGGCGTGCGTGCAGTACGCCCCATTGATTCAATGTACCTTGGCGGCGGAACACCCTCGCTGCTCGGCGGGCAAAATATAAAGGCTATCATAGATACCGCAAGGGATACTTTTACTTTTCAGAATGCAGAAATAACGCTTGAAGCCAACCCCGCAGAGATAAGTGCCGAAACTATGGCACTTGCGGCAGAGGCCGGTGTAAACCGATTGTCGCTGGGTGTCCAGTCCGGCAATGAGGACGAGCTAATACTTTTGGGCAGACGTCATAAAAACGCGGACGTCAAAAGGGCGGTAAACGACGCAAAAAGCGTTGGCATTACGAATATATCAATGGACCTTATGATAGGTCTTCCGCACAGTACGCTCGCTTCTGTTAAGCAGTCGCTTGATTTTATTTTGTCCTTTGACCCCGCTCATATTTCGGTTTATATGCTGAAAATAGAAAAGGGAACACCGTTTTATAAAAACACTCCGCCACTCGTAGGTGAAGAATCGGAACGTGAGCAGTATCTTTTCGTGTCAAAGTATTTAAAACAAAACGGATACGGTCATTACGAAATTTCTAACTTTGCAAAACCCGGCTTTGAAAGCCGTCACAATAATAAATACTGGAACTGTGACGAATATATAGGTATAGGACCTTCGGCACATTCCTTCCTTTCGGGCAGACGTTTTTTTTACGAACGCGATTTTAACGCCTTTATAAACGGCTCATCCGTAACCGACGATGGTGAAGGCGGCGACAGTAATGAGTATATAATGCTTCGTCTGCGCCTGTCTAGCGGTCTTGTGTTTTCGGACTATGAAGAACGTTATGGTATGTTCCCGCCCGACAAAATAAAAACTGCAAAGCTTTTGGAAAAAGCAGGGCTTTTAAAGCTTACTCAAAAAGGCATAGCCCTTACCGAGGAAGGCTTTTTGGTATCAAACGCAGTTATAGGAGAGTTTATATGAGAAGCTATAAAATACATCTTATTCGCCACGGCAGCACCTTAGCAAATCAAGAGGGAAGATATATAGGCTGCGGCACCGACCTTCCGTTGTCAGCCGAGGGCAGGAAAGAGATTAAGGCGCTTAAAGAGGATTATAAATACCCCTCTGTACCGCTGGTTTTCTCAAGTCCTTTACTTCGTGCCGTGCAAACCGCCGAAATATTATATCCGGGTAGGGAAGTTATAACGGTCGACGGTATGCGCGAATATGATTTTGGCGACTTCGATAACAAGACCGCCGCCGAGCTCGACGGCAGACCTGACTATATTGCTTGGGCGTCGGGACAAATGCCGTCACCGCCTAACGGTGAATCTTCAAAAGATTTTACGGCGCGAGTCGTGCTGGCGCTAAACGAAATTGTTCGTCGTATGATGGCAGAAGAGGAGCACGAGGCTGCGGTAATTATGCACGGCGGTGCAATTATGATGCTGCTTGCCGCCTGCGGACTGCCGCAACGCAGAATGGTTGAGTGGACAAGTGAAAACGGTATGGGATACACAATTCTTGTAACCCCGTCACTTTATCAAAAGTCGGGTATTGTCGAGGTAATAGACCTAGTCCCGTCGGAGGAGTAATATGCGAAAGTATAAGGGCATTATCTTTGATTTTAACGGTACGCTCATTTTAGATGACGAACTGCATTTTAGTGCTTGGAAACGTCACGCAAGGGAACTTGGGTTTGATATATCGGAAGAGCTGTACTTTAACCGTATGCACGGTAGCACAAACGAGCTTATTTATGAGCTGTTCTACGGAAAACCCATACCAGACGAGCTTGTTGGTGTATTTGGAAACCAAAAGGAAATATACTACCGTGAAATGTTTAAAAAGTCGCCGCCGCCAATGGCAAAGGGTGCAAAAGAGTTTATTGACTTTTTGAACGACAACAATATTCCACACGCAATAGCAACCTCGTCGGAAATAAGTAACGTTACGTTTTTTAAGGAAATTTATAACCTTGAAAAGCTGTTCGGTGATAATATAACCTACAACGACGGAACGCTTCGCGGTAAACCCTACCCTGATATTTATCTGCGCGCCGCAGATAAGCTTGGCATAGGTGCTGATGACCTTATAACGGTAGAAGATTCTGCGTCCGGTGCCAAGGCGTGTAAAGCCTCGGGTTCGCCGCTTGTTATAGGAATATGTCCGCGCGGCAAGGAAAAATTTGTCGGCGCTGAAAACACCGATATGGTTATTACCGATTTTACGGAACTTGATTATAAAAATCTTTTAGCATATTAAAAAGGGGATAGAAAAATGTCATCGGCGGTGGGTATTAAAAAAACCGATGTAAATATGACGTCGGGTAATATAACACGACATCTTCTGATGTTTGCGTTGCCGCTGTTGGCCGGAAACCTGTTTCAGCAGCTTTACAACACGGTTGACACCTGGGTTGTCGGCAACTTTGTAAGCAACGAAGCGTTTTCGGCGGTTGGCTCTGTTGCACCCGTTATAAATATGCTTATCGGCTTTTTTAGCGGACTTTCTACCGGTGCCGGTGTTATCATTTCACAGTATTACGGCGCAGGCAGGGAAGACAAGGTTCGCGATACGGTACATACTGCATGTGTAATGACACTCGTTTTGGGTGTGTTCTTTACCATAGTGGGACTTTTGATGGTGCCCTTAATGCTCAATATTATGGCGCCGCCCGAATCTGTCAGATATGAGGCACAACAATATCTTCGCATCTATTTTATCGGAATGATGGGGCTTATGGTTTATAATATGGGCTCGGGAATTATGCGCGCCGTAGGCGATTCCAGACGACCGTTTTATTACCTTGTTGTGTCGGCAGTAACCAATACCGTGCTCGACCTTGTGTTTGTAATTAAATTTAATATGGGCGTTGCCGGTGTTGCTTGGGCAACCGTTATCGCGCAGTTTTTGTCTGCCGTTTGTGTAACGATAGATTTGTTGCAGTATAAGTCCTGCGTGCGCATTATTCCTCGCTGTCTTAAAATCGATTTTAAAATTCTTAGGAATATTATTTCAGTTGGCATACCCGCCGCGCTTCAAATGGCAATCACCGCTTTTTCAAACGTGTTTGTTATGCGCTATATAAACTTCTTCGGTGCCGATTGTATGTCGGGCTGGACGGCATATATAAAGCTTGACCAGTTTATGATGCTGCCCGTTCAGTCTATATCACTCTCGGTTACCACCTTCGTTGGTCAAAACCTTGGCGCAGGGAACGTTGACCGCGCCAAACGTGGTGTAAATACGGGACTCATCATATCCCTTATTTTAAATATACTGCTTATGATACCTCTCGTGGCATTCGCTCCGCAGCTTACAGCTTTCTTTAACGACAAAGCCGAGGTTATCGAGTACGGCACAAGGTTTTTGCGCTGGATATCGCCGTTTTACGTAACCATCTGTGTAAATCAGGTTTATGCCTGTGCTTTGCGCGGTTCAGGTAACAGCCGCACACCAATGATAACAATGATAGCGTCGTTTGTTGTGTTCAGACAAATATATCTTTACATAATGTCAAATTTCATTTCAAACACGGTCATTCCCATCGCGTTTGCATATCCCGCCGCGTGGATAGTATGCAGCACCGCAATAGCGGTTTACTACCACAAGGTAGGAATAGAAAACAAAAAACAAATGGATATAATAAGAGAATAAAAAGTGAGCGCTGCCAAAAGGCAACGCTCACTTTTTATTATGTAGCAACAATACCCAAGCACCAATTATTTGGTCGAGTCACTAATTTTAAATTAACACAAGGCTTCAGAACATATTTGGTGTCGAGCCTCTCGACTGGAGGCGAGGGGAATTTCCGGCGCAACGCGCCTATCGCGCCGCAAGCGGCTTGCCCACTTAATACAAAGAACAAAACAGAGGACTACACCAATTGGTGTCATCCTCTGTTTTGTTGGTGGAGGCGAGGGGAATCGAACC
>JAZUOJ010000016.1:0-6596 GCA_045604625.1 Acutalibacteraceae bacterium
CGTCTTGAAGCCTACCGCCAAAAGGGAATGGTCGGAAAACCGCTTCGTATAATGGTTGTGGGTATACCGAACGTGGGGAAATCCTCGTTTATAAACCGAATGGCCGGCGGCGCACGCGCAAAGGTTGAGGACCGTCCCGGCGTCACCAGAGGAAACCAGTGGTTTAAAATTGATAACGAGCTTGAACTGCTTGACACCCCGGGCGTGCTGTGGCCGAAATTCGACGACCGTGACGTGGGTGAAAAACTGGCGTTTACCGGTGCAGTGAGGGACGAGGTTGTAGATACCGAGTGGCTTGCTATGCGACTGCTTGAAATATTGAGCGACCGTTATATGCCCCTGCTGGAGGCGCGTTATAAAATCGAAAAGGACGAGCCGTATGAGATGCTTTGCGCGGTGGCAAAGCGGCGCGGAATGGTCATCCGCGGCGGAGAGGGTGATACGCTTCGTGCGGCAAATATGCTGCTATCGGAGTTCCGCACCCAAAAAATTGGAAACGTAACGCTGGAGGTATAAAATGCCTGACTTTTTATATGAGTCTTCTGCGAAGGAAAAAGGATTTATAAATATTTGCGGTGTTGACGAAGCGGGCAGAGGTCCGCTTTCGGGGCCCGTTTGTGCGGCGGCGGTAATTTTGCCCGAAGGCTGCGAAATAGCGGGACTTAACGATTCTAAAAAATTATCCGAAAAGGCACGCGAACGCCTTTACCCTCAGATTATAGAAAAAGCGGTAGCATACTGTGTTGCCTTTGCGGACGTTGAGGAAATTGAAAAGTATAATATATTAGAGGCTACGTATTTGGCAATGAACCGAGCAATAGACGGACTTTCTTTGCCTGCCGACTATGCGCTAATAGACGGCAACCGCGTTCCAAAGGGTATAAAGGTGTCCTGTGAAACGGTGGTAAAGGGCGACGCTAAAAGTATGTCTATAGCGGCGGCTTCGGTGCTTGCTAAGGTAACGCGTGACCGCCTTATGCTCGAATATGATGAACAGTATCCACAGTATAACTTTAAAAAGCATAAAGGCTACGGCACCGCAGAACATATTGCGCTTATCAAGCAGTACGGGGTTTGTCCCATTCACCGTATGAGCTTTCTTAAGAATATACTATGAAGCAAAACAAGGTAACGGGCATAGCGGGCGAAACGCTGACTGCCGAATATTTGAAAAGCCGTGGCTTTATAATAACCGAGCGCAATTACCACAGCCGTTTCGGTGAAATAGACATTATTGCCGAAAACGAGCAGTATATATTATTTGTAGAGGTAAAAACCCGCAAAGCAGGGGCGCTTGTGTCACCTGCAGAGGCGGTGGATGCAGTAAAGCAAAGAAAGATAGCGGCGACGGCGGGTGTGTATCTTACGCGCTCGTTTTGTGAGCTTCAACCAAGGTTTGACGTTGCCACTATAACTGTCCAGCAGACAGCCGGGCGTGAGGAATATAAAATAGATTATATCGAAAACGCCTTTGTGCCGGAGGACAGCTATGGATTTATTTGATTTACATTGTGATTCGCCTTACGAGTCTCAAAAACGTTGCGAAAGCTTTATAAATGGCAACCTTGCCGTTACCTGCCATAAGGGTAGGGCATTTGGGAAATGGCGTCAGCTTTGCGCTATATGGATACCCGATGAATGTAAAGACGGACGAGAGCGCTATAACGCTATGCGTGATTTTTTTAGGTCGCAGGTCAAAATATCCTATTCATCGGAAGCGCTGTCGCAAAACCGCGCCTTTTTCTTAACGCTTGAGGGTGGCGGCATAATAGAAAACGTAAACGACGTTGATAGACTATATGAGGACGGCATCAGGGTTGTTACGCTCACCTGGAACGGCAAAAATAAAATTGCCGGCGGCAGTAATACAAATGCACCGCTTACCGATTTCGGGCGTGACGTTATAAATCGTATGAACGAGCTTAAAATGGCTGTCGACGTTTCGCACCTTAATGACCGCAGTTTTAATGAAGTAATTAAGTGTGCGCAGTATCCTATAGCTACCCACGTATGTTGTCGTGACGTTTATCACGTAAGACGTAATATGACCGATGAACAGTTGGAGCTGGTTGCGCAAAAGGGCGGTATAATAGGGCTGTGTCTTTACCCTAAATTTTTGGGGGAGGGGAATGTATTTTCAAATTTCGCTCTCCATTTAAGGCATATGATTGATATCGGACTTGTTGACTCGGTAGCGATAGGTTCGGATTTTGACGGGGCAAAAATGGATAAAACACTTGACTCTGTAGATAAAATGCCTATATTATATAACTATCTAATAAACGATGGGTTTGATAGCGACACGCTGTCTAAACTTTTTTTCAAGAATGCAGAAGCGTATTTTGGCGCTCTGCTAAAATAACGGAGTGATAAAAATGAACTATGTAAGCACAAGAGATAATACCGTTTCGGTTTCGGCGGCCCAGGCAATAAGCCGCGGAATTTCTGCCGACGGCGGACTTTTCCTGCCCGAAAGCATACCGACTTTATCCGAGGCTGATATCGAAACACTTAAGGTTTCAAATTATAAAGAACGCGCACGTCTTGTGCTTTCAAAATTCCTTACCGATTTTACGGCTGAGGAGATAAATGCCTGTGTTGAGGGTGCCTATACCGGCAGCTTTGACGACGAGATTCCGGCGCCTATTTCGGTGCTTGGCTCAGATATATCGGTGCTCGAGCTTTGGCACGGACCTACCTGTGCTTTTAAGGACTTGGCACTTCAGATACTTCCGTATCTTCTCACCACCTCAACCGAAAAGGTATCGGCTGATAAGACGGTCATTCTTGTTGCCACCTCGGGCGACACCGGAAAAGCGGCACTCGAAGGATTTAAGGACGTAAAAAATACAGATATTATAGTTTTCTATCCCAGCGAAGGCGTCAGCACTATGCAAAAGCTGCAGATGGACACTCAAGAGGGTGAAAACGTTTGCGTTTGCGCAATAAAGGGAAATTTTGATGATGCCCAAAGCCGTGTAAAGGAAATATTTACCGACAGCGAAATGAACGCAAAACTTAAAAATGCAGGTTATGCGTTCTCCAGCGCAAACTCAATAAACTGGGGCAGACTCGTACCGCAGATAGTTTATTACGTATCGGCATATTGCGATATGTTGGCCGACGGAAACCATTTAAATAATGAGTTTAATGTTGTGGTTCCCACCGGAAACTTCGGCAATATCCTTGCCGCATATTACGCAAAGCAGATGGGCATTCCGATAAAGAAGCTTATATGCGCATCAAACGCCAACAACGTGCTTACAGATTTTATAAATACCGGTATTTATGACCGCAACCGCGATTTCTATACCACCGTTTCACCGTCGATGGATATTTTAATTTCCAGCAACCTCGAGCGTATGCTTTATATGCTCTCCGGCGGAAACGACGGCCAGATATCCGCTTGGCAAAACTCACTTAAGGAGTGCGGAAAATTTGCAGTAACCGACGATGTTATGGCTAAGATGACCGAGCATTTCTGTGCCGGCTGCTGCGATGATGAGAAGACCCTTAAGACAATAAAGGAAACCTACGATAGATACGGTTACCTTATTGATACACATACTGCGGTTGCATTCGCTGTTTATAACGATTACCGCGCACGCACCGGTGATGAAACACCTGCACTTATCGTTTCCACCGCAAGTCCTTATAAGTTTGCAGGCAGCGTTTTGTCGGCATTCGACGCCGAAATACCGGTTGACGATTTTGCGAAAAACGATGCTCTTTCGGTGCTTACTTCAACCGATATACCCGAGCCTATCGAAAATCTTAAAAATAAGCAAAGACGTTTTGGCGAGGTTATCGACCGCGACGAAATGAAAGAAGCAATTTGCAAATATCTTAACATCTAAAACAAAATGCCCCTCCGGATGGAGGGGCAATTGTTGGCATAAGGGATATTTATGCCTTTGCCTTAAAGGTGTTGCATTCGGTTTCGCAGCACTCACAGGCGCGTCTGTCGCCGCCTACGGTGATGTGTCCTGCGTGACAATGGTCCTCGCTCGAATGATAAATGCAGCTTTCAACGTTGCACTTAATACCGCTTATAACGTTGTTGTCGTTAATCATAATGGTACCTCCAAATAGATTTGACCGTTCGGTCAAGTTTATTATGTGCAAACTTTAAAAAAATATAGGGAGATAAATTATGTCTTTATATGCAATTTCCGATTTGCATCTGTCACTTTCGGCGGACAAGCCTATGGATGTTTTTCGCGGCTGGGAAGACTATGTAAACCGGATAAAGCAAAACTGGACCCGAATAGTCGGGGAAGAGGATACGGTTGTAATTCCGGGCGATATTTCTTGGGCGCTCGCACTTGACGATGCGGCGGCCGATTTCGCATTCATAAATTCCTTGCCCGGCAAAAAGATAATTCTAAAAGGAAACCACGATTTATGGTGGTCGACCGCAAAAAAACTGCGCGAGTTTTTAGAAAAAAATAAATTTGACACTATTTCTTTTGTTTTTAATAATGCGGTAGAGGTAGAAAATTTTGCTGTTTGCGGCACACGCGGCTGGTTTTACGACCTAAAGGGCGAAAACAAGGTAGTGCTTAGGGAAGCGGGCAGACTTGAAACCTCGATAAAGGCGGCGCTCGAAACAGGGCTCAAACCTGTGGTGTTTACGCACTACCCGCCGGTTTACGGTGACTGGGTTTGCGATGAAATTTTTGAGGTCATCAAAAAATACGATATAAAAACCGTATATCACGGCCATATTCACGGTTCGGGTTTTCACAATGCAAAAAGTAGTTACGATGGTGTTGAGTTTAAACTTTTGTCGGCTGATTGTGTCAATTTTACACCATTAATGATAGTTTAACGCAAAAAACTTTAAAAACTTTAAAAAAAATATGGAAAATTCCGTAAGTCTGTGCTATAGTATTATGGAATGATTATCTTGGAGGTAATAAAATGAGTTTAAAAGAAGCAAAAAAGGTTGACACCAACAGATACGAGCTTGAAATATTGATCGATTCGGCTACTTTCTGTGATGCCATCAAAAAGGCTTACAAGAAAAATGTAAAGGATATATCCATCCCCGGTTTCCGCAAGGGCAAGGCTCCGCAGGCCATTGTTGAGCAGATGTACGGCGAGGGTGTGTTCTTCGAGGATGCACTTAATCTTCTTTATTCCGACGCTCTCGAGGCTGCAGCCGAAGAGGCAGGCGTTGAAATTGTTGACGATAAGATGGATTTTGACCTTGTTTCAATTTCCAAACAGGACGGCGTTGATTTTAAGGTTACCCTTACCGTTGTTCCCGAAGCAGAGCTCGGCGAATACAAGGGCCTTAAGGCTGAGCGCGTAACCCCCGTTGTAACCGACGAAGAGGTTGACGCAGAAATCAATCAGATGGCTAACCGCAACGCAAGAATGGTTGAAGTAACCGACCGTGCAGCAGCACTTGAGGATATCGCCGTAATCGATTTTGAAGGCTTTATTGATGACGTTGCTTTCGAAGGCGGCAAGGGCGAATCTTATTCGCTCACTTTAGGCTCCGGTCAGTTTATCCCTGGCTTTGAGGATCAGATTGTTGGCCACAACACCGGTGACGAGTTTGACGTTAACGTAACCTTCCCCGAGGAGTATCAGGCTGAAGAGCTTAAGGGCAAGGCTGCCGTATTCAAAGTAAAGCTTCACGAGATAAAGAAGCGCGAGCTTCCCGAAATCGATGACGAGTTTGCAAAGGACGTATCTGAGTTTGATACTATTGCAGAGCTTAAGGAAGATATAAAGAAGCATCAGCTTGAGCACAAGGCTCACCACGCTGATGAGGATGTTGAAAACAGCCTAGTAGACCAGATTGTTGAGGGTATGAAGGTTGAAATTCCCGATGCAATGATAGACGCACGTTGCAACCAGAGCCTGCAGGATTTTGCCTACAGACTTCAGATGCAGGGTATGAACCTCGAAACATATCTTCAGTATATGGGCACCAACGCTGACGAGTTTAAGGCATCCTTCCGTCCACAGGCTGAGAAGCAGGTTAAGATGCGTCTGGCCCTTGAGAAGATCGTTAAGCTCGAAAATATTGAGATTAGCGATGATGACGTAGCTGCTGAAATCACCAAAATGGCAGAGGCCTACGGCGTAAGCGAGGAGCAGGTTAAGTCTGCTGTTCCGGTTAAGGAAATCAAGAAGGATCTCGCAGTTACAAAGGCTCTTGACCTTGTTAAGTCCAGCGCAGAGGTAAAGGACGTAGAGAAGAAGACCGAAAAGAAGCCGGCTGCAAAGAAGACCGCTTCCAAGTCTACCGCTTCTAAGTCCACCACCAAGTCTTCGACCGCAAAAACCACCACTAAGAAGACTACCACCAAGAAGACCGAAGAGAAAAAAGAAGACTAATTAAAAATGGCAGGGTAACTCCTGCCATTTTAGTAGATTATATTTTAAAGTGTTTGTTCATACTATAAAGTAAGTGTGTCTTGCTATATAAATAGGAGGAAATAAATATGGATATGAACTTTATACCTTACGTTATTGAGCAGACAAGCAGGGGAGAACGCTCGTACGACATTTTTTCCCGCCTGCTTAACGACAGAATTATTATGCTTAACGACCAGGTTGACAACACCAGCGCAAGTCTT
>JAZUOJ010000017.1:0-3292 GCA_045604625.1 Acutalibacteraceae bacterium
TTGGACGACCGGCGCCTGGACACAGTCAAGCGGAAGCTGGACCGATGCTTCAAAGGAAGTAATCGCATACTATATGGACCCGAGAAACTTCCTTACCATAAACGGTGTGTTTATTTTTGCGCAACAGTCATACGATGCCAGCACCCAAACCGCAGAGGGAGTACAAAAGATTATTGCCGGCACGTTTTTAGAAAACGGTTACATAGATGAAAACGATACCGCGTTCGGCGGTTCATACGTTAACGTTATTATGGAAGCGGCAAGACTTTCGGGTGTTAACCCCTACGTTCTGGCCTCCACCATAATTATTGAGCAGGGCGTAAACGGCACAAGCCCCTTAATTTCGGGAGAACATGGATTTTACAACTTCTTCAACTACGGAGCCACCGGCGATGACGTAATAGGAAACGGTATTGCTTATGCGCAAAAGTCCGGCTGGAATACCCGTTCTGCAGCTATTATAGGCGGTGCAAGAAAATACGGTTCGGGTTACATAGGCATCGGTCAGGACACATATTATTATAAGAATTTTGATATTCTTGACAGCGAGCCCTACACCCATCAGTACGCACAAAGCATTTACGACGCCAAGGCATCGAGCACCAAGCTTCGCACCTACTATTCGGACAAACCCGACTCGAGTCTTACCTTCCGAATTCCCGTATACAAAAACATGCCCGACGCGGCACCCACACAGCCCATAGAAAATGATAAGCTTAACAACTACTACTTTACTTCAATATCGGCGTTCGGTTTGAACCCACAGTTTTCAATGTACACCCAAAGCTATACTATGTCGGTTACGGGTGACACGACCATTAACGTTGCAGTACCCGATACCGCAGCGTACGTGGGAGAGGCTTCCTACGCGCTAAAGACCGGCGAAAACGCCGTTGTTCTTACGGTCAGGTCGCAAACGGGATATGATAATTATTACACCATATATATCACCGCCTCTGCCGACTGTACGCTAACCGTTTCAACCGAGGGCAGAGCTGTTTTACGCGGTGACGCCAACGGTGACGGTGGTATAGACATTATAGACCTTGCAGCCGTCAGAATGCATATTCTGGGAATACGCATACTTACCGATAATTTCTTCGCAGGCGGCGATGCCAACGGCGACGGAAATATAGACATTATAGACCTTGCAGCCGTCAGAATGCACATTCTAGGTCTTATTAACCTGCAATAAACTAAGGGGGATTAAAATGAAAAAATTCATAAAAACAATAAGTGCTGTTACTCTTTCATTAATACTCATTTTGTCTTGTTTTATGATATCTGCTTCGGCGGCGGCAACCACCAGCGTCGCTTTCAGTGTTAACACGCCTAAGGTCGGCGATTCGGTAACGGTTACCGTAAGACTGAATGCCGGTGAAGCTATTTACTCGGTCGACGGCAGCGTTACCTACAACCCGGCTGTGCTCCAGTATGTTTCGGGTGCATCGTCGGCAAGCGGTTCGACACTCCGATTTGTTGACTCGTTTGCAGGCGAGCAAAGCATCAGCTATAACCTTATATTTAAAACTATAGCCGAAGGCGCGAGTGACGTTTCGTTTTCGATGCAGTATGTTGGCGCTTCGCTGACCAAGACATCTGCAACCGGCGCATCTGCAAAGCTGACGGTTAAAAATCCCGCACCCGTTTCGAGTGCGCCCCCCGTTAGTTCGGAATACGTTAAGTCTAACAACGCAAACCTTTCCTCGCTTTCGGTAAGCGGCGCTGCCCTCTCGCCCGCTTTTTCCAAGAACGTTACCGAATACACCGCTACGGTTGAAAATTCGGTTGCATCGGTTACCATTAGTGCCGGTAAATCAAATAATAAGGCTACCGTAAGCGGTACCGGCGACGTTGCTCTGCAGGTTGGTGATAACCCGTTTGCCATCACCGTTACGGCGGAAGACGGAACCAAGAAAACCTACAACATAACAATTAGACGCGCAACCGTTGAAGAAACTATTGCACTCAACCCGCTGGCAACTGTAATAGGCGGTCAAATGCACCACATTGTTTCCGACCTCACCGACGTGCCGATTCCTGCCGGCTTTGTACTTGGAACCACTACGTATAACGGCAAGGAAATTTCGGTATTAAAAACCGAAGATGCAACCTACACCCTATACCGCATTTCACGTGACGTGGACGGATACGTTGATTATTATGTGTATAAAGCTCATCGCGACGAGTTTGTAAAGCTCCAGTATATGACGGTAAACGACGCTATGTACATATTCGCCGAGTTGCCTGAAAACTACGTTGTTCCCGAAGGCTATTATGAAACCGCAGCAACGCTTGGTGACAGTACCGTTAAGGCTTTCTGCTCAGAAAACGAAGCGCTTAAAGACTTTTACGTTATTTACTGCTTTGCCAACGGCAGCGAAGGTTTTTACCGTTTTGATACCGCCCAGACCTCTATTCAGAGAGCACCCGATTTCTCTGTAATACCCGAGGAACCGGTCAAGGAAGACAAAAACCTTATCGAATTATTTATGTCGTGCAGTCTGCTTGAACGCATACTTCTTTGCACAAACCTTGCATTTTTAATAGCCACCGTAACACTTGCTGTTATTCTGATATTAAAAGCAAAATCAAGAAAAAGCGCCCACGAATATGAAGACCCGATAGACGATAACGATATGGTTGACTTCTTTAAGGCTGCCGGAAAGCACGGCGCCGCCGATGATATGCCGGTTTTAGAAGAGGATGAAAATATGATAAATCCCTCTGAAGAAGCCGCAGCCGATGATGTTACCGAAGAAACAACAATATTAGAATAAAAATAAATCCCTATGGCATTTGCCATAGGGATTTTTATTATATTTTTTGACGCACAAAATTTATTTGTTTTTCAACAGAAGCTACACAGGTGCCGCCCTCGGATATACGCTTGTTTACGCAGGTATTGAGGTCGATTTCATCATATATATCGTCCGCAAACAGTTCGCTATAGGACCTATACACCTCAAGCGGCAGGGTTTCGAGCACCACACCGCGCTTTATACATTCGGCAACAATCTGTCCCGAAATTTTATACGCGCTTCTGAAGGGCATACCCTTTTTAACCAGATAGTCTGCCATATCGGTAGCGTTAATAAAGCCGTTTTGAGCCGCTTTTTTCATATTATCCTCGCACACCGTCATCGTACTTATCATACCGCACATAACCTTTATGCACATTTTAACGGTATCTGAAGAATCAAACACGCGCTCCTTATTCTCCTGCATATGCTTATTGTATGCAAGCGGTAGTGCCTTAAGGGTTGTGAGCAAAGCAAACATATCGCCATAT
>JAZUOJ010000018.1:0-7864 GCA_045604625.1 Acutalibacteraceae bacterium
AATCACCCCTCTTTCGCAATTATTATCTGCAAAAGTAGGGGCGATTATTCTAGATATTAAACAATATACGTGCGTTTTGCCGTGTGGTATTTAAAACCTCTTGCGTGCTTAAATTTTTAATTTCGGCAATTTTTTCGGCAACACGTATTATCATTCCCGAATGACAGGTTTTGCCGCGATACGGTTCAGGAGCCATATACGGAGCATCGGTTTCAAGCAGTATGCGTTCAAGCGGTATTTCACTTATAACGTCTTTGCAGTTTTTTGCATTTTTAAAGGTCAAAACACCGCCGACGCCGATATACATACCAAGCTTAATAATTTCCTTTGCCGTTTCGGGACTGCCTGAAAAACAGTGCAAAACTCCACTCGGTTTTGTTTCCTTTAAAATGGTTAGAGTATCGCCGTGTGCTTCTCGGTCGTGAACTATAACTGGCAGAGAAAGACGCTTGGCAAGCAAAATCTGCTCATGAAACCAGCGTTTTTGCAGCTCTGTTTTGCTCTTGTCCCAGTAATAGTCGAGCCCGATTTCACCAATAGCGACCACGCTTTTGTCTTTAGCTAATTTTTCAATTTCACAAAGCCGGGGCTCGCTATTTGGAATGTTTTCGGGGTGAAAACCGACGGCCGAGCGCAAAAAAGGAAACTCTCCCGCAAGCGATATTATGTTTTTGGACGACTCTGCGTCTACGGCGCAATTTATAACGTTTTCAACACCCATATTCTGCAAAGCGCTGAAAAGCTGTTCTTTCGGACCGGCAAACCGGTCATCATCGTAGTGCGCGTGGGTATCTATAATTCCGCCGTTTGCCGGGTTGTCAACAGAAATAATATCCATTAGCGTACCTTGCAGCCGGGCTTTATGTCGTCGGCAAAAATAACCTTAACGTCGTCCTCGCCTGCATCGGCGGCTAAAATCATACCATTGCTTTCAACACCGCAAAGCACAGCGGGTTTAAGGTTTGATACGACAATAACGGTATGACCTACCAAATCGTCGGGTGCGTACCATTTTGCAATACCCGAAGCAACAATTCGGGGAGTTCCGGTGCCGTCATCAAGTGTAAGTTTTAGCAGCTTTTTAGCCTTTTTAATCGGCTCACAGGCAACGATTTTTGCGGTTTTGAGTTCAACCTTTGCAAAATCTTCAATGCCTATTTGCGGAAGGGTTACAACGTTCTCAGCATCCTTTGCTTTTGCGTTTTGTTCAGCTTCCTTTGCAATCTCCTCTAAAACCTTTTCGGCATCAAGACGTGCGAACAGGGGAGTAGCGGTGCCTACGGTAAAGCCGTTTGTTTTTCCGAAAGCCAGCTCGGATTCGTCTGTACCGAGCTGTGCAAGGATGTTTGCGCTGCACTCGGGCATAATGGGGAGCAGTACGTTTGCAAGCAGACGAATACCCTCAAGCAGGTTATAAAGCACCGTCATAAGACGTGGCTTATCGTCTTCGTTTTTAGCGAGCGCCCAGGGCATAGTCTCGTCTATATATTTGTTCAGGCGGCGTGCAAAGTTCATAACCGCCTCAACGGCGTCGGCGTTCTTGTATTCATCCATAAAACGGGTATAGTTTTCAAGCATTTCGCCCGCAGCAGCAATAAGACTTTCGTCAAACTCACCCTGCGGTGCCGAGGCCGAAACCGTACCGCCGAAATATTTATTTGTCATAGCAACCGTGCGGTTTACAAGGTTGCCGAGCGTGTTTGCAAGGTCGGTATTGAAACGGGCAATAAACGATTCGTATGTTATTGTTCCGTCCTGTGCAAAGGGCATCTCACAAAGCAGATAATATCTTACTGCATCAGCGCCGAAGCGTGCGGCAAGCTCGTCTGCGTATATAACGTTACCCTTCGACTTGCTCATTTTATCTTCGCCAACAAGCAGCCACGGATGTCCAAGCACCTTTTTGGGTAGCGGCTCGCCGAGGGCCATAAGAATAATGGGCCAGTAGATGGTGTGGAAACGTACAATATCCTTGCCTATAACGTGCAGGTCGGCGGGCCAATATTTTTTATACATATCGCTTTCGCCGTCGGGTGTGTATCCTATACCGGTAATGTAGTTTGAAAGCGCGTCTATCCAAACGTAAATTACGTGGTTATCGTCAAATTCTACCGGAACGCCCCATTTAAAGGAGGAGCGTGAAACACAAAGGTCTGCAAGTCCGGGCTTTAGGAAGTTGTTTATCATCTCGTTTTTGCGCGATTCGGGTGCTATGAAATCGGGATGTGTATTGAAGTATTCAAGCAGTTTATCCTGATACTTCGAAAGACGCAGGAAGTATGCCTCTTCCTTCGAATCTATAACCTCGCGTCCGCAGTCGGGGCATTTGCCGTCTACGAGCTGTGAAGGGGTAAAGAACGATTCGCAGGGAACACAGTATTTTCCGCTGTATTCGCTTTTATAGATATCACCCTGGTCGTATAACTTTTTAAATATCTTCTGCACAGCCTTTTCGTGATAATCGTCGGTCGTGCGGATAAACTTGTCGTAAGAGGTGTTAAGCGAATTCCAAACCATCTTAATCTCGTCTGAAATTTTGTCAACGTATGCCTTGGGTGTAATACCGGCTTCCTTGGCGTATTCTTCTATCTTCTGTCCGTGCTCGTCAGAACCGGTCATAAAGAATACATCAAAACCCTTCATTCGCTTGTATCGTGCAATCATATCGGCAAGCACAATGTCATAGGCGTTTCCTATGTGCGGCTTGCGCGAACTGTATGCAATGGCGGTAGTGATGTAAAATTTTTCTTTTTGCATTTTGATTCCTCCACTTTACGGTCTGTATAAAAACGATGGCAGACAGACCAAAACTAGACTGGCGGCAAGATATACCGCAATATTTATAGGTGTAATAAGCGCGCCCATTCCCGAAACCGTGAGCACGGCAGATGCGGCAATTCCCACAATGGTGAGAATTATATTCAGTGCAGCCATAACCGCGCCTAACCGCTTCATTCGGATGGATGCGGTAATAATTGCCGCAAGACCGCAGGCGTTGCCGCTAAAGCTGGCGGGTGCCGAAACACTTTCGCGGAACTCGGTCTTTTCTCGGTATTCCTTAACACTTCCGCTTTGCATTATCTTTACAAAATCAGTTTGCAGACCGAAATAGTCGCAAAGCATTTCTTCCGTAACGTTGGGGTCACAGTTGTTAATAAGCAGAACAACGCCGGAATTTTGCAGTCTGCGAAGCTCGCTTTCAATTTCGCGGTCAGCCTCGTAGCCTACTATAAGCAAAGCGCAGGGCGAACCGTTGCAAGCAACGTAAACCGGGAAATATCCGCTGCGAAGTATCTTCTTATCAACCTCAACCGACGGAACCGAAACGCCGTGTGTTTCCATAAGTGTGCGGTTTCCTATAAGTAACGAATCGTCGCCGACCCAACCCGAAATACCCATTCTCTTTTCGTATTTTACCGAATCGGCGGGCGGAAGCACGTAGTCCTCGCTCGTGCGGGCAATTCGTCTGAAAACGTGGCCAAGCGGGCTGTTTATAGAGGTGGTAACGGCAGCGGCGTTAAATATGGTTCTGTCAAGGTCGTTAGGGCTTAAAACCTTCATATCATACATTTTAACCCTGCCGCGCGGGAAAATACTGTTTATATCGAAAACGGCGGCGTTTGCCTGTTCAATAATCTCTGCCGCTTCGGGGCTGGTTATCATAGCGCCGTAGTCTAAAAGATGTTTTGCTGCAAGCAGGGAAGGGCGTGTTCCGACAATAGAACTGCCAAAAGACGCACAAACAGCAAGGAGGGCTGCAAGGGTAGCCAAAGCGTTTTGTCCGTCACCCGTAACCAGGGTGAAAACGGTAAGTGCTACAGAGGCAACAATGCCTATTACCGAAAGCGCTAAAGCCTTGCCCGAAAAGGTGTCCTCGGCGGCAGAATTCTTAAGGTAATGTGTTATGTTTATTGTCTTTTTGCCTGCCGCTATCAGGGCCTCACCCTCAACAGCGTCGTGTGCAATGGCATAAGAACCGTTTTGTTCGTCGATAAGTGTAAGCGCCTGCTTTTCTTCATCGTTTGCAATTTCTTCAAAGCCGATGAGTCTGCGCTTTGCGCTGTTGCGTTTTCCCCAAAGCGAAAACAACATTCCGATTACGCTTATAAAGCCAAACTGTGCCGAAACAGTGCCCTCTGCAATGCAAACAATTCCGTAGGTGATACTGATAATCGTGCTGATGCAAAGTGCGCAGTCGGTGCTTTTTTTCTTGCCGAAGAATGCGGCAAATCCCGAAAAAATATGGTAGTTTACGGCAGCCGCCACGATGGTGAGAACGGTAGAAACAATAACCGGTATGTTTCCAAGCTGTGCCACCATATCACTCATTGTAAGTGCGGCAATCTCTCCGGCGGTGAGCAAAAGCGCAAGCAGGGCGGTGATAACCATTTTCAGGTTTATCTTGGTGTATGCCGACTTAAGCTCGTTATGTATCGGTACGGCATCTGCTACCGTTTCGTAGTCGCCGAAAAGTTCCTCGTCCGTGGGCTCGTTTTGCATTTCAAAAGGTATCTTTTCACCGATATCAAGTCCCACCGGTTCTGCTATGACGTCACCGACCGGAACAAAAGGCATAGTGGCGTCGCTTGCGGTCTGCGGTTGCTCTTCCTTTATGGGGGTAAAGCTAATGGTGGCTTCCTCGGCTGTGGGTACTTCCGGCTCCGGCTGGGCCGACTCGGTATTTTTCGGTTCGGCTATAAAATCTTCGCTGGAACGGTCCTCATCAGCAAATCGGTACTGATAATTTTTGACATCCACGCGTGTCATCATTATTTCTTCGGTGTCGCGCGGGGCGTCAGTTTTATCTTCGGTAGCGGGCGGTGCGGTCTTTTCTTCAACGTCGGTTCCGCCGTCGTCACCGTAAAGTCTTTTAACACGCGCCTGTGCCCGTTTTTCAGCCTCGGCAATAATGTCCTCAACGCTGTCAAGCGTATAGGCAGGTTGGCTGGACAAAATCGGCTTTTCGCTGCCATCGTCAACAAAAGGTGAGCAACGCGAAAGCAGAGATTCTGTCTGCTTCTTTATTTCCTCAGACTTCTTTCCGGTTTCGTCGCTTGCGTTTCTGCGCGCACTCATCATGCGCTCATACAGCGACTCTCCGGCCGACTGCATAGGAATATCCTCGGTAGGTCTTTTAGGCTCCTCGCCTTTAACCTCATCGGCGGTCAGCGCATAGGGCGAATGGTTAATGTCGCCGCGTTTGCCAACCGGAACGATATCGTCGTTTGACGATAGACCCTCCGTTTGATTATTTAGTTCGTATTCACTGTATATGTTCTTGTCTTTTTTTGAAAACAGTCCCATATTAGCCCTTTTCCCCCTAGTTATTTGTGTCGCTGGTCAGCAACCTCGTACATAAGTACGCCGGCTGCAACCGAAGCATTAAGTGAATTTATTTTTCCGTACATCGGAAGACTTACAATTCCGTCACACTTTTTTGCCACCAGTCTGCCGATTCCTTTTCCTTCGTTGCCTATAACAATGGCGGTAGGTCCCGAAAAATCAAAGCTGTGTCGGTCGCTGCCACCCATATCGGCACCGAAAACCCAAACTCCGTTTTCTTTAAGCATATCAATCGTGTTAGCAATATTTGTAACACGCGCAACCGGCATATATTCAAGTGCGCCGCTTGCCGATTTTGCAACCGTCATATTTAGTGAAGCACTACGCCTTTCCGGAATTATAATTCCGTGCACGCCGCAGGCTTCGGCGGTACGTATAATGGCGCCAAGATTGTGCGGGTCCTCAATTTCGTCGCAAATAATTATAAACGGAGGCTCGTTCTTTTCCTTTGCATTTTCTAAAATATCCGAAACCTCGCAATACTCGTGTGCGGCAATCATTAAAGCAACACCCTGATGTACGGCGCCGCCGCAAAGATAGTCAAGCTTCTGCGGGGAAACCTCTTTTATCAGTATGCCTTTTTGACGGCATTTTGCAATTATGGCGGTAACAGAACCGCCCTCTGTGCCGTGTGAAACGAGCAGTCGGTCAATTTCGCGGCCCGAACGAATAGCCTCAAGTACGGCATTTCTACCGGCAATAATGTTTGTGCCGGCGGTGCTGTCATTCATTAAAAAATCCCCTTAAAAAATAATAATACTTATAGATAATAGCATTATAACATAATACCCGAAAAAATAAAAGCAATATTTAAAAAAATAAAATAAATTTTCGGGTGTAAAATTTGGCTAAGATGGGGAAGACTAGTCGCGGAGGCGAAAAATAATGAACACCAACATAAAAAAGATAACGGGATATCAGCTTCTTGATTCCCGCAGCAATCCTACCGTTGCAGCACGCGTAGAGCTTGAGTGCGGTGCCAGCGGATTTTTTATCAGCCCGTCCGGTGCTTCAACCGGCGAATATGAGGCGCACGAGCTGCGTGACGCAGATAAAAAAGCATATTTCGGACGCGGTGTTACGCGTGCGGTTGACGGTATTTGCGGCGAAATCAATAAAGCCCTTTGCGGAATGGATGCCGCCCATCAGGGCAGACTCGACAGAGTGCTGATAGAACTCGACGGCACCGAAAACAAGTCACGCCTTGGCGCTAACGCGATCCTCGCTGTATCAATGGCAGCGGCAAAGGCGTCTGCGGCCGCCTATAAAATGCCGCTTTATCGCTATATAGGCGGTTTTTCGGGAAGTTGGATACCCACACCGATGATGAATATTTTAAACGGCGGTGCGCATGCATCTAACAACATCGACATTCAGGAGTTTATGATAGTTCCTATAGGTGCCGAAACGATAGCAGAGGCAATTCGTATGGGTAGCGAAACTTACCATACCCTCGGAAAAATGCTTCGCGAGCGCGGCCTTTCCACAGGAGTGGGTGACGAGGGCGGTTTTGCCCCGAATCTAAGCGACGATACCGAGGCGATTGAGTTTATAGTAGAGGCTATAAATAAAGCGGGCTATTCAACCGATGATATAAAAATCGCGCTTGACGTTGCGGCAAGCGAATGGACAAAGGGCGAGGGACCTTACAAAATGCCGAAACGCGGCACCGAAATGACGAGTGACGAAATGATTTCAATGTATAAATCGCTTATGAAAAAGTATCCTATCATTTCGATTGAAGACGGACTCGGTGAAAACGACTGGGTAGGCTGGGAAAGAATGACCGACGTGCTCGGCAATGACCTGGCGCTTGTGGGGGACGATTTGTTTGTGACCAACGAAATACGACTCCGCCGAGGCATTACAAACAGGTCGGGTAACAGCATTCTCATAAAGCCTAATCAGATTGGCACCTTAAGCGAAACCGTAAACGTTATAAAACTTGCAAAACATCACGGCTATCAGATAGTGGTTTCGCACCGTTCGGGTGAAAGCGAGGATACGACAATCGCCGACCTTGCGGTGGCAATTAACGCAACCAGAATAAAAACAGGTGCCCCCGCCCGAAGCGAACGCACCGCTAAATACAACCGACTGCTTATGATAGAGCAGGAGGTAAGAATATAAGAAAAAAGCCCGGCCCATTTGGGCAAAGCTTTTTAGTTTAATCGGTTTCTTATGCCAACTCAGCGAAGTACTTAATAGTACGAACCATCTGGCTGGTGTAAGAGTTCTCGTTGTCGTACCAAGAAACAACCTGTACCTGATAGGTGTCATCATCGATCTTAGCAACCATAGTCTGGGTAGCATCGAAGAGAGAACCATAGGTGATACCGATGATATCAGAAGATACCAGCGGCTCCTCGGTGTAGCCGAAGGAAGCAGAAGAAGCAGCCTTCATAGCAGCATTGATGCCTTCCTTGGTGATATCCTTGCCCTTAACAACAGCAACAAGGAGAGTGGTGGAACCGGTCGGAACCGGAACACGCTGTGCAGAACCGATGAGCTTGCCGTTGAG
>JAZUOJ010000019.1:0-17953 GCA_045604625.1 Acutalibacteraceae bacterium
CCACATTGTACCCGTTAAGGACGACGACGAAACCTCGTACGTTGTTATGGTTACAAGCAAGGGCGTTATTAAGCGTACCAAGCTTTCGGCATACAAGAATACACGTTCTACCGGCATTATTGCGGTAAATCTTGAAGAGGGCGACGAGCTTGCCTTTGTTAAGATAACAAACGGTGAGCAGGAACTGCTTATTGCCACCAAGAAGGGTAAATCTATTCGTATTGATGAGCGTGATGCCCGCGAAATGGGAAGAACCGCGCACGGTGTTCGTGCAATTAAGCTGCGCGAGGGTGACGAGGTTGTCGGAATGACCGAAATTAACGACGAGAGCGTAATTCTTACCGTAACCGAAACCGGCTACGGAAGACGCAGCCTTGCCGAGGATTACCGTCTGCAGTCGCGTGGCGGTCAGGGCGTTACCAACTATAACACCGAAAAATACGGTGACGTTGCAACCGTTTTGGCTGTTACCGGCGAAGAGGATATTATAATGATAGCCTCTAACGGTATAATAATCCGTATAGCAACCAACGAGATAAGCACCTTCTCACGTCCTGCAAAGGGTGTTAGAGTAATGCGTGTTGCCGAGGGTGAGCGAATTCTGTCTATCGTAACGGCAGACCACCTCACCGAGGAGGAGGCAGCGGCAGAGGACGACTCTACCGAGGCTTCGGACGAATCGGCTGATAATACCGCGACAGAGGAGTAAAGGAAAAAATGTTTTCACAAGGTTTTGACATAATCTGTGAAATTAAAGAAAAAAACGCATTAAGGCGGGCGGCGAACTGTATAGGCGCCGCCTATGCCTTTATATTCGTGTTCTCTTTTTTGCTGCAGATAGCTATGACCGTAGCTATTGTCATACTGGGCGAAAAGGCTACAAAATTTATATCGGTTTATGAAGACCCGGTGATGAGCGCGCTTTTGCAGGCGGTATTATCGGTTATTATGTTTATACCGATGTTTTTGATTGTTACAAAACTTGCAAGACGGACCGTATCCTCGGTAATAGAAATAAAAAAGCCGAAAAAGGAAAGTTTTTGGTATTTAGTTCTTATTGGAGTGGGCGCATGCCAGATAGGTGAAGTTTTGGCTACGCTGTTTCATTCTGTGCTGGCGGAAATCGGCTTGGCACCGAATATGCCCCAGATGGAATACGGCACCTCGGTTAGCGGCGTGCTAATGGCGTTTTTGTCTATCGCCGTGGTTCCCGCACTGGTGGAGGAGTTTGCCGTGCGCGGAGTGATAATGGGACTTTTAAAACCGTTCGGCCAAGGCTTTTCCATTATTGTTTCGGCGGTTGTTTTCGGTCTTATGCACGGAAACCTGGTGCAGATACCGTTTGCTTTCTTCGCCGGACTTGCGCTTGGCTTTATAACCGTAAAAAGCGGTTCGATTTGGCCTGCCGTTGTGGTCCACTTTATAAATAATGCTATATCGGTTGCCGCGGGTTATCTGCAAATGCTGACGGGCGCCGGTGTTTCAAACACCGTGTATTCGGTGCTCGGGATTTTGCTTTTGCTTGCGGGTGCTTTCGGCACCGCTGCTTTATCGCAAAAGGAAAAAACGCTGTTTAGTTTAGAAAGCAGCGACAGGAAACTCAGCGAAAAGCAGAAGTTTTCTACGTTCTTTTCTGCGCCGATTGTTATAATCGGGCTGGTTATGACGGCAATTGAGATTATATTTGTGCAGGTGGCGTACTGATGAACGACAAATTTATGACCGAGTGTATCGCCCTTGCAAAAAAGGCGGCGAGCCTTGGTGAGGTTCCGGTTGGCGCCGTAGTGGTAAAGGACGGTAAAATAATAGGAGAAGGGTATAACCTTCGCGAAACCAACCATTCGCCTACTGCCCACGCCGAAATTATGGCTATTGAGGCGGCGGCAAAGGCAATTGGCGACTGGCGGCTCGACGGCTGTTCGCTTTACGTGACGCTTGAACCCTGCCCTATGTGTGCGGGGGCAATTATAAATTCCCGCATAGCCGAGGTGGTTTTCGGCGCGTTCGACAAGCGGGCGGGCTCCTGCGCGGGGGAATCGGTCGTTGACCTTTTTTCCTGTGGGTACGATTTTGTTCCAACCGTATACGCGGGCATCAGGGAAAAGGAATGTACCGAACTTTTAACCGAATTTTTTAAGAATATACGACAATAATTTACAAAATTTACCATATTTATATTAAATGTTCCACGTGGAACAAAAGGGGGACGACGGTTTGCAGAATACGGCAGAGATTATTCGCAGCATGACCGACGTTCCTTTTGGTTTTTGCCCGTTTTCTGCGGTTGAAGCACATTTATTAGAGTGTCGCGCAAAACAACGACTTCCCAAAAACGCAAAAACCGTTATTTGCTTTGCCTTTCCCTACAGGGTAAAGGAAGAAGCGCCTAAAAATATTTCGCGTTATGCCGCCGTGCCCGACTACCATAACGTGTGCGGCCAAAGGCTGGAAAAAATAAAGGCGGCGTTGGCCGAAGTCTACCCCGACTTCTGTTTTGAGGCCTTTGTTGACAATTCCCCCATACCTGAGGTTTTTGCCGCAAGCAAGGCGGGACTGGGCGCTATAGGAAAAAACGGTCTTCTCATAACAAGGCGTTTCGGCAGTTTTGTGTTTTTGGGCGAAATCGTTACGGATATGCCCGTAAACGTTTTTTCTGTCGAGGCGCGGGGCTGTGCCGATTGCGGTGCGTGCGCGTCAGCTTGTCCGGTTGGGCTCTGCAAGGTCGAGTGTTTGTCGGCGGTTACACAACAAAAAAAGCCGCTGACCGAAGCACAGTCGCGGCTTATTGTGGATAACGTCACCGTATGGGGATGCGATATTTGTCAGAACGTCTGCCCGCATAACGTAGGCACCGAGAACACAAGTATCGGGGAATTTATATCGGACTATCGAGATGAATATATCCTCGGCGAGGATATCACAGGCAGGGCCTATGAATGGCGCGGCAAAAAGGTAATCGAGCGCAACGCCGAATTATTTAAATAAATCTCTCAGGTCGTCGCCGCTTATACACCCGCCGGCAAAGCACAACAAAATGTAGACGGCACAGGTAACGGCAACCGAAACTACGGTGAAAATCAGGGTTGGCAGCGAAAGTGATTTAAAAACGATAATGGGCGCGCAGGCAAGGAACGAAAAAAGCAGTGGTTTTATAACCCAGCGCGTTGTATCAAATCCGACCTCGGAAATTGAAAGCAGCCGCGAAACCCGAAGTGCCGCCGTAAAAAGATTACTTATTACCATAATAAACAGAAAACCGTTCATACCGAAGCGCGGCACAATGAAAAGAATTAAAATGATGCGCAGAGCCGAGTCCAGCACCGAAATGCGGAATATAAAGCCCTGCTGGTCAAGCCCTTTTAGCATACCGTCGCACATGCTGTCTATATACATAAGCGGAACTATTGGTGCAAGCACGCGCAGCAGGTAACCCACCTCGGTGCTGCTGTAAATAAGGTTACCGAGCGTGTATGAAAGCGAAAAAAATATTCCCGCCAGCAAAAACGACGACGCAGAAGTAATTGTCATCACCTTTTGGGTTATATATTTAATTTTATATTTCTGTCCGCAGGACAGGGCTTCTCCCATTTCGGGAATAAGCAGGGTAGAAACCGAGTTTAAAAAAGACGACGGAAAGAAAAGTAGCGGCAAAGCCATACCCTTTATCATACCAAACTGCGACAGAGCCGAGGCGGCTGCCCCGAAAGCGGCCAGCGCCTTTGGCATTATGACGTTTTCGGCGGTGCGCAGGGCGGAATTTAGGTATTTGCCCGAGGTTATCGGGAGAGCGATATGTATAATTTTGCGAATCCCGTGAGGGAGAGGTTGTTTTCCCGTCTTAATTATTTTGCGGCGGTCGGCGCGCATTGAAAGATAGAGAACCGCGCAGGAAACCGCTTCGGCAACGGTGTCACCGAAGAGCACAGCGGCACAGGCAAACGAGAGTCCGCGCTCTGCAAAACGCACCGATAAAGCAACTACTATCAGTATTCTTACGGCTTGCTCGAGCATTTGCGAAAGTCCGGACGACAAAGTTTTTCGCCGTGCCATAAAATATCCCCTAATGCAGGAGGAAATGCCCATAAAGGGGAGCGAAAAACCAAGAATTTTTATTGCGGGTGCGGCGCGCAGGTCGCCGAGCACCGTTTTTGCAAGAAAATCCGCACCGAAAAAGGTTACCGCAAGCGAAGCGGTTGCCAAAAGCAGGCTTATTGCTATACCTTTCTTTAAAACCCGCAAAGCCCCCGCGCCCGAACCGAGCGCAAGCTCGTCGGTTACCATACGCGTTACGGCGGTGGAAATTCCGCCCGTTGCAAAAGTAGAAACCAAAACGTAAAGAGAAATAACAAGCTGGTAAAGACCAATGCCCTCGCTGCCGATTTTTGCGGCAAGCCAGACCTTAAAAATAATGCCCGCAAGCCGAAGCAGCAGGGCGGTAGCGGTAAGCACCAGCGCGTTTTTAATAAACAAAACCTTTTTCAAAGCATACACCCCATTCTAAAATATGAAGAAGATGGCGGTGATATGCGAAACCGAAAACACTATAAGAGGTGATAGAATGGCTACCCCGCTTGCTGAAAAAATAAGACCGCAGACAATTGACGAGATTGTCGGTCAGCATCATTTACTTGACGAGGGAAAGGCGCTTCGCAGAGTAATTGAATCGGGCGATATCCCAAATTTGATATTTTACGGACCGTCCGGCGTGGGAAAAACCACCGTTGCAAACATAATTGCGGCCAGGTGCGGCAAAAAGCTTTACCGACTCAACGCTACCACTGCGTCAATTTCGGATATTAAGGAGATTATTTCGGGGCTTGGCGGAATCGAAGGCGTCGGCGGAGTTGTGCTGTATCTGGATGAGATTCAGTATTTCAACAAAAAGCAGCAGCAGATACTGCTTGAATATATCGAACGCGGCGACATAACGCTTATCGCATCGACCACCGAAAACCCATATTTCTACGTCTACGGTGCTATTTTAAGCCGAAGCACGGTGTTTGAGTTTAAAACCGTAACGACAGAGGATATAATTCCCGCTGTTTCCCGCGCTTTTGGTATTATTTCGCAAGAACGTGGCATAAATATAAATGTAAGCGAGCAGGCCGTAAGAATAATTGCTTCGGGCTGCGGCGGTGACGTGCGCAAGGCCATAAACGCGGTTGAACTTGCCGTTCTTGCGGCAACGCCCGACGAAGACGGCCTTTGTATAACCGAAGAGCTATGCCGCGAGCTTTCGCAAAAAAGCGCAATGCGGTACGACCGCGAGGGAGACGAGCATTACGATATAATATCGGCATACCAAAAATCTATGCGCGGATCGGATCCCGACGCGGCGCTGCACTATCTTGCGCGGTTGCTTGAGGCGGGCGATCTGCCGTCGGCTTGCCGCAGACTTCTTGTATGTGCAAACGAGGACGTAGGTCTTGCCTATCCGCAGATAATACCCATAGTAAAGGCTGCGGTAGACACAGCATTGCAGCTGGGATTGCCCGAGGGACGAATCCCGCTTGCAAATGCGGTCACCTTGGTGGCAATCAGCCCCAAATCCATATCGGCGCACGTTGCGCTGGACGATGCAATAGCCGACGTGGCATCAGGCAAAAGCGGTGCCATTCCTCGAAGCCTTAAAAACAAGCACTTTGACGGCGAGGACGCCGAGGTAAAGGGACAGTTTTACAAATATCCGCACAGCTTTAAAAACCATTACGTAAAACAACAGTACCTACCCGACGAGCTTGTCGGACGCCGGTATTATAAGTTTGGCGACAACAAAAACGAGCAAAAATTTAAAGAATATTGGGATAATATCAAAAAAATATAATTCCGGAGGGGACACAGTTGAAGGAGTTTCTGCTGACAAAGGCCACCCTTACGCTCTGGCGCGTGCGGCTTTGCGTCGTGGGCGGGGCGGTTTTGGCGGCGGCGGTAATTCTTCTTCTTGTGTCCCCGCTTTTTGTTTTATTAGTAGCGGCAGATATAATTCTGTTGCTTTTTTTGTTCTTTTTTTATCTTCCGCTTTATCATAGGTCTTATAAAATAACGGTTGACCGTAATCATATAAAGGTAAAACGCGGCATCGTTATCGAAACCGAGAGTATTATGCCTTTTTCGGCAGTTATTTCGGTTTCCTTCCTGCAAACGCCCTGCTGTAGAGCGCTGGGTATTTGTGAAACTTCGCTTTTTGCCGCTAAAAATCATATTTTTGTTGCAGCTTTGCCCATAGCCCTCGCAGAAGAAATTAAAAAGGCGGCATCAGGATGAAAAGTATAAAAGCTCACCCCGCAATGATATTAAGGTCGATTTTCCCCGTTTTTTTCGTGGCGTTGTTGCCGGTTGCAAGAAGAATTGTGTCTGCGGTTACAAACAAAAACTTCGGCTTTATGCTGGTAGCAGAAATCGGTGTTTTCCTAATAGTAGTGCTTTTTGCGGTGCTTAACTGGAAAAGCTACGAAATTACCGTTTTGGAAGAAAAAATAGTGTTAAAACGTGGTGTGTTGCGGCGGGAAAAGACCGAAATCGGGAGAAACGGTGTGGCAGGTGTAACCCTAGCGGTAAATCCCGTGTTTTGGCTTTTTGGTGCCGCTACGCTCAGGATAGAAACCGAAAGCAGAAAAGACTTTTCGATTATTGTCCATAGAAAAAACGCAAACGCGATTTTGTCGGTGTTTGGGGAAGAAAAAAGAGGCGAAGAACATAAAATAAGCGCGAAGAGGGTAACATTTTACGCGGCAGCCACCTCGTCGGCGGCGGTCGGACTGCTTTTTGCCGCCCCGATAGTAAACCGAATAGGAAAGCTGCTTAATATTGCGCTTGCAGAAAAGCTGATAGGCACCATAACACAGACCGCGCAGGGATTTGGTAGATATATATCACCTGTGGCCGGCGCATTGTCCCTTGTTTTAATAGGGTTGTACGTCGTTTCGTTTGCAGTTAACCTTTTAAAGGTTATTTTTATGAGGGTCAGGTTTTTAAAGGACCATATTGTCATCCGGTTTGGTATATTGCCGCGCCGCCACGTGCTGCTAAAAAAATCGGCTATTAACAACGTTATAGCAGAAAGCACGCCGCTTATGAGGCTTTTGGGTTTTTGCCAGGTACGGGTAGGTGTCGCACACTACGGCGGCGACAAAACCGAGAAGATGGTGCTTTTGCCAACCGCAAACCGGCAAGAGCAGGAAAAGGTATTTGCCCTTCTTATCGGGGAAACGGAAACTAAAAAAATGCTTTCGTCCCCCCGTTTCGCACGGAGAAGATTTATAAGGTGGTACGTGCTTGCTTTTGCCACTTTGCTTCCTATTTTTATGGCGCTTATCGTCAGAACCGACTATCTGTTTGATTTGTTTGTCTTTTTGGCGGCGATAATTGCGGTGGTAATGCTATATCTTATTGATTTGGCGGTTTATAACCACAAAAACGGAGGCATCGAATTCTTAAATTCCGGTATCTTTGCCCGTTCTGTGAAATACTTTACGTTCAGGCGTATGTTTTTCAGACGCGAACGGGTTGCAGCGCTGCGCATTCGGCGTTATCCTGCAGACAAAAAAGCGGGCACCTGCACGGTAAAGGTTTTTACAAAAAGCCGACGCGGCGAGTTTTCAAAGGTAAAGTTTATTGATTATAGCGCCGTTTGTGAATATTGCCGCAACCTTTGGGAAAACTGAAACCAAGGCTAAAAGAAGGGGCGAATAAAATGCTTGTACGGCTGGCTTTGGCTTTTTTAGTGGGCGGGGCAATATGTCTTGTGGGGCAGGTGCTTATTGATTATACTGCGCTGACGCCTGCTAGAATTTTGGTTTCGTTTGTGATTTTGGGCGTGGCGTTAACAGCGTTAGGCGTTTACGAACCGCTTGTCGAGTTTGCGGGTTGCGGCGCTACGGTTCCGCTTACCGGTTTTGGTTATAGTCTTGCAAAGGGCGTCGAGGAGGGCGTTGATAAATACGGACTTTTGGGCGCGCTTACGGGCGGACTTACCGCAACGGCGGCGGGAATAACGGCGGCTGTTACGTTTGGACTCTTGGCCTCGGTGTTGTCGAAACCAAAGGCAAAAAGTTAGGAAAAAATTGGTTCCGCGTGGAATGTTCCACGTGGAACTTTTTACTTTACAAGCGAGCCGTCAGCATATATAATGGAATTAGAATAAAAAAGAGGTGCCCTATGGGAAAAATTATTTCAATTTTCAATCAAAAGGGCGGAGTTGGCAAAACTACAACCGCCGTTAATCTTACAGCTGCGCTTGGGCTTGCAGGCAAAAAGGTGCTGCTCGTGGACGTTGACCCGCAGGGTAACACCACCAGCGGATTCGGAATAAATAAGCAAAACACCGTTTCGTCGTATGAGGTGCTTATCGGCACGGCAGGCATCGAAAACGCCATAATTAAGACCGAGTATAAAAACGTTTCGGTCGTTCCTGCCAAGAGTGACCTTGCCGGTGCGGAAATTGAGCTTACCGACCTTGAAAAGCGGGAAAGCCGACTGAAAACTGCGCTGCTGCCTTTGCGTGAAAGATATGATTACATATTTATCGACTGCCCGCCGTCACTTGGACTGATAGCAATTAACGCGCTTAACGCCAGCGATTCGGTGCTCGTCCCCATACAGTGCGAGTTTTACGCAATGGAGGGACTTTCGCAGCTTATGGCTACGGTGCGCCAGGTAAAACGCGCGTATAACCCAATGCTCGAGCTCGAGGGTGTTGTGCTTACAATGTACGACGGCAGACTTAATCTCACGCAGCAGGTTGTGGGCGAAATTAAAAAATATTTTGCCAAAAAGCTTTTCTCTACCGTAATTCCGCGTACGGTTCGCCTCTCGGAGGCACCCAGCTTTGGTATGCCGATACAGTATTTTGATAAACGCTCTAAGGGGGCGGACGCGTACAATAAGCTGGCAAAAGAGTTCTTAAAGAATAACAGAAAGTAGGACAAATATGAAAAAGAGTGGACTTGGCAGGGGACTTGACTCCCTTTTTGACCAAAACAATACCGATGCCGGCAGCATACTTGAGGTTCGCATTACCGAAATCGAACCCAACAAGAACCAGCCCAGACGAGATTTTGATGACCAGTCAATTTCCGAACTGGCAGACAGCATACGTGAGCACGGACTGCTGCAGCCGATTTTAGTGCGTCCCCTTGAAAACGGAATGTACCAGATAATCGCGGGTGAACGCCGTTGGCGCGCCTGCCGTGAAGCTGAGCTTGCAACCGTTCCGGTAATAGTGAAGAATATGGACGACCGCCGCACGATGGAGGTTTCTATTATTGAAAACCTGCAGCGTGAAGACCTAAATCCGGTTGAAGAAGCTCTTGGATTTAAAACCCTTATGGATACATACGGTCTCACACAGGAGGAGGCCGCCCAGCGTGTAGGAAAATCAAGAAGCGCAATAGCAAACTCGCTTCGCCTTTTGGCGCTCGATGACGATTCGCTTGCCGCACTTCGCGAGGGAAAAATAACAACCGGCCACGCAAAGGCGTTGCTTTCGGCTCCCGCCGAGCGTAGGGCAGGACTTTTACAGCTTTCTGTGCAGGGAGCCTCGGTTCGCCAGATAGAGGGACTTGCAAAGGCAGAAAGAAAGCCGCAAAAAAAGACCGCGGCTGCGGTCAAGAGCAAATACTATAGTGAGGTTGAAATTGCACTTAAGGGAGCAATACACCGTCCGGTAAAAATTACCGCTTCGGATAACGGAAAGGGCACGCTAACGGTAGAGTTTTATAATAACGACGAGCTTGCCGACCTTGCAAAACGTATTGCAGGAGAAAAATGGTAAAAAGAAACACGCAGGTTTTCCTGCGTGTTTTTTAGTTTATTTCGGTTGCGCCCATTTCGGCCAGCGCCGCGCTCATATCCGATACGTCGGGTGCGAGAGCGTAAATAACGGTGTTTCCGCTTTGCATAAGCAAAAATCCGGAGGAAGTGCTTCCCGAAGAGTTATTGATAAACGAAAGCGTTTGGTTGTTATCGTTGCGGCGGCGGTTGATGCCGTCTATAACGGTGTTAAGGTCGCTTTGGTCTGCTATCTCCAGCGCGCCGATTTCAAAAACCGATTCATCGTGTGAGCTGATGACTACAGAGAAGTCGGAAAGCAGGTCGCTCTTAAAACCGAAGAAGGATTCTATCTGGGTTGCGTCCAGAGAAGAGGTGTTCTTTTCGGTGTTGTCGGAAGAAAGTGCCAGCATAGTGTCGGTAAATTCGGTGGGGCTAAAGGTTTCATTTTCGCAGCCGACAGATATCATCATAAGCAGTAACAAAAGTATAGCCGACAGGACTCTTTTAATACTCAAAACACGTCTCCTCCTTTTGGTCAATTTTTACAGTATGATTATACAATATCTTTTAAAATTAGTAAACATAAATATGTGTCAAAAAAAGCAGAAAGTTGCAACCTTGAACTTTACATAATATTATTTTCGATATTATTATTTTGAGTAAAGTAGTTAAACTTATTCACCGAGTTATCCACCGTTTCGGGCGAATAAACGTGATTAAACCGTTTGAATTTTTTAAAAAAGTGAAAAAACAGGTGGAAAAGTTGAATTGTTTTAAAGGTTATTCAGGTTCACATAATCTATATTTTTGTCAAAAAAAGGTTAATTTTTTGTTATTTTTATAAAGCCCTTAAAACCATAGAAAAAAGCAAAACCCGCAATCGTTTTTTGATTGCAGGTTTTGGTCTGAAACTGAGTTAGATGCCGTAAATTTCTCTAAGCATTTTATCCTTCTTTGTGCGAAGGGCAATGTTATAAACAGGCTTCTTAAGGTAGGGGAAATCGGCAAGGCCTGCGAGCATTTTTTCGGTAAGCTCGGGGTCACCCTTAATTGCTCCGCCGAGAACAACAACGATAATGGTGTCCTCAACCGTGTGGTCGCCCTTTACGAACAACTCGTTAAGAGCGTCGTAGATTTTTTTCAGCTTTTTGCCGTTGCCGCCCTCAAGCAGTCCGCGAATTTCGGGAACAATGGTGTCAAGCAGGAACTGAACGTACAAAAACTCGCCGTCTTCGGCAACGCGCTCTTTATATACTTCCTTATATGCGGGGAAAATAGCGAGCAGCTTATTGCAAAGAGCGCCTATGTCGGCGGTGTCACCTTCCGACTTTTGCGGAAGCTCAACTGCCTGTGCGGTGCGCGTCTTTCTGCTGTTAATTCCCAGTAGCGAAGCGATAGTATCGTTAAAGTCCATTCCAACGGCGATAGCGTCGGAAGCGGTTTGGGTTTCATCAAAAAGATATGAGCCGGCAACGGTGTATTCGCCTACGGTGCCGTCGGTAACTGCGGCGGTGTTGAGGCAGAAAACCTGCTTTTCTTTATTATATTCAACACAAAAAGCGCGTGTATCGCCGGTAAAGATACCGTCGTTTTCGGTAAAGCCGTTGTTTTCAAGTGTGGGGCGAATTTCAGCCAAAACGGCGTCGATAATTTTCTGTTCCATTATTACACTCCATTTATTTAAAGTACAGGGGTATTATATCATATCGTGCTCGGTTTGTCACTAAATTTTTACATTCTTGTATTCTTATCGGATTTGTGTTATTATTCATATATATCTTTCCTATAGGGGATGCTTATGAATCTTGCAAATGCTGCGACGGTCAGAAAACTTATGGGCGACAACGCCTTTAAAAAGTCGCTGGGACAAAACTTTATAATAGACGAAACGGTCTGCCCCAGAATGGCGGAATCGGCAGCCGACAGCGAAACCGGAGTGCTGGAAATCGGTCCGGGAATCGGCGTGTTGACGCGTGAGCTTGCCCACTGCGCTAAAAAGGTGCGCACGATTGAGCTTGACCGAAGTCTGGAGCCAATTTTGCGTCAGACGCTGGGGGATTTAGAAAACGTAAAGGTAATTTTCGGCGACGCGATGAAGCTCGACCTTGAGGAGATTATAAAAACCGAGTTTTCGGACTGCAAACGCGTCTGTGTATGCGCAAACCTGCCGTACTATATAACCTCGCCCATAATAATGAAGCTGCTCGAAAGCCGTCTGCCTATAGACGAAATTACAGTAATGGTGCAAAAAGAGGCGGCCGAGCGTTTGTGCGCGTCGGTTTCGAGCCGAGAGGCGGGCGCGGTTACCGTAGCGGTCGAATACTATGCCGAAAGCGAGATACTGTTCGGTGTGGGACGAGACAGCTTTATGCCCCCGCCAAAGGTAGACAGCGCAGTTATAAGATTAAAGTGCAGAAAAGAGCCGCCAGTTTCGGTACCCGACGAAAAGAAGTTTTTTTCTCTGGTAAAGGCGTGCTTTGCGCAGCGAAGAAAGACGTTACAAAACACCGTTTCGTCCACACTTCATATAGAAAAATCTGCTCTTTCCGAGTGTCTTGAGGAAATGGGACTGGACAGCGCGGTGCGCGCCGAAAAATTAAAACTCTCGGAGCTTGCGCGGCTTTCTACTTTGCTGCACGAGAAAAACATATATTAATAGCCCCTAAAAACCGCATTTTCAAAGGCTTTTCTACTGTGAGTAGAGAGGCCTTTTTTGATTCTACCGGGCAAAAAGTTTTAGTGTAGAGAAAAGTTTACCGGTTTAGTGACAAAATAAAAGTTATGAGTTATTATATTTGGGTAATACGTAGCCCCCGGTGGCGCGAAAACAAGGAGTATTGTTATGAGCAATTTTTCAATAGTTACCGAGTCAACCTGTGATCTCTCAAAAGAAAAGCTGGCTGCTTGGAATATAATATCGGCACAGGGCAGCTTTACCTTGGCCGACGGAACAACACACACCAACGACAGCATAAACTATGCCGACTTCTTCAATTATCTTCGCAACGGCGGCAGCGCAAAAACCGCTGCAATAAACTCCTCGGTATACGAGGATTTGTTCCGTGCAGAGCTTGACGCGGGCAAAGACGTGCTTTATCTTGGTTTCTCGTCGGGACTCAGCGCAACCTACAACTGCGCCCGTATGGCGGCAGAGGAATTAAGCGAACAATATCCCGACCGCAAAATATACACCGTTGATTCGCTTTGCGCATCACTCGGTCAGGGACTTTTTGTGTACCTCTGCGCAAAGAAGCGCGACGAGGGCGCAACCCTTGAAGAAACCTATAATTACGCCGAAGGACTAAAGAACAGCATCGTTCACCGCTTTACGGTTGACGACCTTTATTTCCTAAAGCGCGGAGGACGTGTAAGTGCGACTACAGCCGTTGTTGGTTCGCTGCTTAACATAAAGCCTCTTATGTATATGGATTACGAAGGACATCTTACCGTTTCCGGCAAGGTACGCGGAAGACGCGCATCTATCCAGGCAATAGTTGACCGTTTCGGCGAAACCGCGCTTGATATAAATCCGGATATGCCGGTTTTCATCTGCCACGGCGACTGCTTAGAGGATGCAGAAGAAATGGCAAGCCTCGTTAAGAAGCAATACGGCGTAAAAGAAGTATACATTGACTACGTTGGACCGTTCATCGGTGCACACTCGGGCCCCGGAACGCTGGCTCTGTTCTTCGTTGGTAAGGAAAGATAAATATGCAAAGAACCTGTCTTGCACAAAGACGCCTGCCCGACTACACAAGAGGCGAAGAAATATTTAATATGGTAAGCCACATTGTGGGCGGTGGAATAGGCGTTTTAATATTAGTGGTGTCGGTATTGTATTCCGCGTTATGTCTGGACGTTTGGGCGGTAGTAGGCAGTTCTGTCTACGGCGCGTCTATGGTTTTGCTTTATACAATGTCAAGCGTATATCACGGACTAAAAAACGGAATGGCAAAAAAGGTTATGCAGGTGCTTGACCACTGTACCATATATTTTCTGATAGCGGGAACCTACACACCGATACTTCTCGGAGCTATGCGCCGTGAATATCCTATAATAGCCTGGACGGTGTTGGGAATCCAGTGGGGGCTTACGGCCTTGGCGGTAACCCTGACCGCGATAGACCTTAAAAAATATTCCCAATTTTCTTTTATCTGTTACATAGGTATGGGCTGGTGCATAATAGCCGCCGCCGTGCCTACCGTACGCGCGCTGACGCTGCCCGGCTTTTTGTGGATACTTGCAGGCGGCATAGCCTATACGCTGGGCGCGGTATTTTACGGAGTAGGAAAAAATATACGTTATATGCATTCTGTATTCCATATTTTCGTCGTTATAGGAAGCGTGCTTCAGTTTTTTGGCGTATTTTTCTATGCTTTATAAAAAAATAAGGACTATGACTTTTGTCATAGTCCTTTTATTTTTGTTTACAGCGAGAAAGAAATTATGTTTTCGTTGTGCTCGAAAATATCGGCAATTTCCGAAAAAGGAATTTCTCTTGTAGACTTTACTAACAGGGTGAGCTGAATTGTGTTGTCGCTACCCTTTGCGGCGTGACATTTTGTAACCTGGTGTCCCTTTTGTTCCAAAAGCTTGGTTACGGTGTCAATTATATCGGCGGAATATATAGCGGTAAGCACGATTTCGTTTAACGTTACGCTGTCAAGTCTGCCGATAAAGCGGTGAAGAATGAAATGAACCATAATTAGTACAAGTGCTGCGGCAACACCTACAAAGTACATTCCCGCACCGAGCGCAAGACCAATACCTGCGGTCGCCCAGATTCCTGCCGAGGTGGTAAGACCTCTTATCGAGCTGTCCTTAACAAAGATTACGCCTGCGCCCAAAAAGCTGATGCCCGTAACAACGCAGGATGCAATACGGGAAGCGTCAAAGTTGCCACCGTAGATCGCCTTGTCAAGAAAGCCGTATTTAGAAACCGTCATCATAAGAGCAGCACCCATCGCAACGATAGTGTGTGTTCTGATACCAGCCTCCTTAAGACGGACGGTACGCTCGGTACCGATAGCGGCACCGCAAATGCTGGCAAGTACAATTCGTAAAACCAGCTCTAAACTTAGTTCCACTTAAAAGACCCCCTATGTATTATGTATTTATAAAATAATATCGTTATTATATCATATAAAAATGAAAAGGCAAGTAAAATTTAGGCAAAAGTTTTTGTAATGTTTTCACAAAGTTTAAAAATGCCGATTTTTGAAAAAACAGATGATAAAATGGGTTTTTGGTATTGCAGTAAAATAATATTTGTGTTACAATATTTAGGTATTTAGGACAATAGGGGAGGGAGCAAAATGGTCAGAAAAGGTTTCGATAACGAACTATATATGCGAAAGCAGCGCGAAAACATTTTAGAGCGCATTGCACGCTTTAACGGAAAGCTGTATCTTGAGTTCGGCGGTAAGCTTTTTGACGATTTTCACGCTTCCCGCGTGCTGCCAGGCTTTGCGCCCGATGCCAAGATTCGTATGCTCCAGACAATGAAGGAGCAGGTAGAAATAATTTTCTGCATAAGCGCTGAAAACATTGAAAAAAGTAAAATTCGTGCCGATTTGGGCATCAGCTACGATATGGACCTTCTTCGCCAGATAGACCTTGTCAAGGCGATGAATATTGAGGTTAACAGTATTGTTATAACAAAATACGGCGGACAACCCGCCGCAGACCGTTTTATGCACGTGCTTGATGCGCGCGATATAAAATACTACGTTCACAAGCCCATTCCGGGATACCCCCACGATGTTGATTATATCGTAAGTGACAGAGGCTACGGAACAAACCCGTATATTGAAACCAGCAAGCCGCTTGTCGTCGTTACCGCACCCGGTCCCGGCAGCGGAAAACTGGCCACCTGCCTGTCGCAGGTTTACCACGAATACAAGCGCGGCATAACTGCGGGCTACGGAAAGTATGAAACCTTCCCGATTTGGAATATTCCGCTGAACCACCCCGTAAATTTAGCGTACGAGGCGGCAACTGCCGACCTGCAGGACGTTAATATGATAGACCCGTACCATCTTGAGCATTACGGTATTACCACCGTAAACTACAACCGCGACGTTGAGGCATTCCCCATCGTTCACCGAATCTTAACCAAGATAACCGGAAACGATAAATTTTACTGCAGCCCCACCGATATGGGTGTTAATATGGCGGGCTACGGCATATTTGACGATGAGGCCTGCCGCGAAGCAAGCCGACAGGAAATTCTGCGCAGATATTTCCGCGGTGTGTGCGACCACAAGCAGGGAAAAGAACCGCTTGAAACCGTGCTAAAACTTCGCAACATAATGGAACAGCTTAACCTTAAGGAGGAAGAGCGTCCGACCGTAAGCTATGCACGCCGCAAGAGTGCATCCTGCGGAAACGTTCCCGCCGCCGCAATCGAGTTGCCCGACGGCAGGGTAATAAACGGTAAGGCGACCGCACTTATGAGTGCATCGAGCGGAGCGCTGCTTAACAGCATAAAGGTGCTCGCCGATATACCAAAAGCAACACTTCTTATGAGTCCCGACGTGCTTGAACCGCTGCTCTCACTAAAGAACGAGCTGTTAGGCGGTAGCATCAGCGGCTCCAGCGTGCTTAAGGCCGACGACGTGTTGTCTGCACTTTATATTTGTGCCGTTACCGACCCGGTAGCCAAGCGCGCAGTAGAAAAACTGCCGCTGCTTAAGGGATGTGAGCTTCATTCCACCCATATTTTAAATTCGGGTGACGAATCTGTGCTTCGCAAGATGAGAATGAACGTAACGACCGACCCGCTTTTTGCAAGCGAAAAGTTATTTAACGCATAAAGTAAAAACGCCAAGACCTTGTAGGTTCTGGCGTTTGTTTTTTTTAAAAAAGAAGGCCTGACGAAAGTCAAGCCTTCTTTTATTTTTAATACTTCTTACGAGCAACGTAAGAGGTGTGCAGATCGTGGTGTGCCTTGTGGCCGCCGAAGCCGTCATACCACTCAGAGTAGAGGGTCTTAACAACCGGAGACTCGTGTGACTTACGGAGAGTCATAGCAGCATCCTGATCATACAGAGCCTTTGCACGAACAGCCTTAAGGTCAACGGTGTCGCGAACCGACTGAGGCTGGATGGGCTGGCCGCCGCCGTTTACGCAGCCGCCGGGGCATCCCATAATCTCAATAAAGGTCCAACCGTCGGGGTTGCCTGCATTAAGCTTATCCATAACAACCTTTGCAGCAGCAGCGCCCGAAGCAACAGCAACCTTGATTTCGTTGCCGGCAATGTTAACGCTTGCCTGCTTGAGGCCCATAGTGCCGCGAACAGCGGTGTAATCGATATCGGCGTTGTCCTTGCCGGTGAGCCAGTCGTTAGCGGTACGGAGAGCAGCCTCCATAACGCCGCCGGTTGCACCGAAGATAACGGCTGCGCCGGTGTCTTCGCCGAGCGGGCTGTCAAACTCTTCGTCCGGAAGGGCGGTGAAGTTGAGACCTGCGCGCTGAATCATGCGTGCGAGCTCACGGGTGGTGAGTGCAATATCAACGTCCGGAACGCCGGCAGCCGACTGATCCTCACGTCCGATTTCGAACTTCTTAGCGGTACAGGGCATAACAGAAACAGAAACGATGTCCTTGGGATCGATTCCCATCTTTTCTGCATAGTAGGTCTTTATAACTGCGCCTGCCATCTGCTGAGGAGACTTGCAGGAAGAAAGGTGTGCAAGCAGATCAGGATAGTAGTATTCGCAGAACTTAACCCAGCCGGGTGAGCAGGAGGTAATCATCGGCAGAGTTCCGCCGTTCTTGATACGCTCAACAAGCTCATTAGCCTCTTCAACGATGGTAAGGTCGGCAGCAAAGTCGGTGTCGAAAACCTTATCAAAGCCGAGGCGGCGGAGAGAAGCAACCATCTTGCCTTCAACGTTTGTGCCAACCGGCATGCCGAAGCATTCGCCGAGGGTTGCACGAATGGAGGGAGCGGTCTGAACAACAACGTGCTTGCTGGGATCGGCGAGAGCAGCCCAAACCTTATCGGTGTCATCCTGCTCTACAAGTGCGCCGGTCGGGCAAACAGCAGTACACTGACCGCAGGAGATACAAGGAGTATCCTTAAGCTCAGCGTTGAACGGAGAGCCGATAGCGGTGTCAATACCACGGTTGTTAGCGCCGATAACGCTTACGAACTGCTCGTTACATACGGCTACGCAG
>JAZUOJ010000020.1:0-21576 GCA_045604625.1 Acutalibacteraceae bacterium
CCTTGTCTTCCTAAGACCGCTTGGCCTCCGACTTCATCACTTCTGCGGAAGTTGCGGAAAAATACATCGCAGAATATAAAAAGGATGCCGCAGGACTCGGCGTTAAAGAAGCGACCGTTCATCCCAAGGCAACCGAAAACATTGACGCAATACAGGATATTATTTCGTCGCTTATTGAAAAGGGCTACGCTTATGAAGCGGGCGGCGACGTATATTTCCGCGCGCGTGAGTTTTCGGGCTACGGCAAGCTTTCGCACCAGCCACTTGACGACCTTGAGGCGGGCGCAAGAATAGACGTTGCCGATATAAAGGAAAACCCGATGGATTTCTGTCTTTGGAAGGGTGCAAAACCGGGCGAACCGTACTGGGAGTCGCCCTGGGGCAACGGCCGTCCCGGCTGGCATATTGAGTGCTCGGCTATGGCGGGAAAATATCTCGGTGACACTATTGACATTCATTGTGGCGGTCAGGACCTAATATTCCCCCACCACGAAAACGAAATCGCCCAGAGCGAGTGCGCCCACGGTTGCGATTTTGCACACTACTGGATGCACAACGGATATATAAACGTTGACAACCGCAAAATGTCCAAATCACTTAATAACTTCTTCACCGTGCGCGAGGTGGCAGAGGTTTACGGCTACGAGCCGATAAGATTTATTATGATTTCCTCGCACTATCGCAGTCCCATCAACTACTCGGTTGAGATAATCGAGCAGAGCAAAAACGCGCTTGACCGTATGTATAAATGCCGTGAGGGACTCGTTTTCGCTATAGACCACGCGGGGGAGGGCGGCGAAAAGCCCGAATTTGCAGGAAAGCACACCGCAGCATTTATCGAGGCAATGGACGACGACCTTAACACCGCCGATGCGCTTGGTTGTGTGTTTAACCTTATAAAGGACATAAACCTGCTTGTTGCGGCGGGCGCGAAAAAGGATACACTTCTGGCAGCACTTGCAGAGTATGACGAGCTCTGCGCGGTGCTGGGACTTGTATATAACGTAAAGGACGATTCGCTTGACAGCGAGGTTGAGGAGCTTATTGCAAAGCGCACCGAAGCAAGAAAAGCAAAAGATTTTGCCACAGCCGACGCGATAAGAGATCAGTTAAAGGAAATGGGTGTTGTGCTTGAGGACACACCGCAGGGCGTAAAATGGAGCAGAGTATAACAAGACGAGAGCCGATAGGCGAGGGCCTTGAAATATTTGTATCGAACAATCACGGGTTTGGAACCGACGCCATACTGCTTGCCAATTTTGCGTCACCGCGGAAGAGCGACACGGCGTGCGACCTCGGAACGGGATGCGGTATAATACCGCTTTTGTGGTGCAGAGGAGAGGCGCCCAAAAAGGCGGTAGGTGTTGATATCCAACCCGAGGCGTGTATGCTGGCGGAAAAATCAATAGAGCATAACAGCCTTTACGAAAAGTTTTCGATAATCAATTCCGACCTTTTAAAGCTAAAGGGCAAGGTGGAGTTTGGTAGCTTTCAGCTTGTAACCTGCAACCCGCCGTACAAGGCAGAGGGCGCGGGAATAAAGAGCACTACGGGAGCCGATAAAATTGCCAGACACGAAACCGCCTGCACGCTTGAAGATATTATAAGCACGGCTTCGAAGCTTTTGCAAACTTCGGGCAGACTTTGTATGTGCAACCGTCCCGAACGCCTTGCAGATATGATAGTGCTTATGCGAAAATATAAAATCGAGCCCAAGCGCATGCGCCTTGTGTGCCAGCGCGTGGGATGCGAGCCGTGGCTGGTTTTGCTTGAGGGAAGACGTTGCGGCAATGCGGGAATGAGAATAGCACCGCCGCTTTACGTAGAGGACGGCGAAAACTTTTCGGAAGAAATGATGGAAATTTACGGAAGTTATAAGGAGGGTGGCAGATGAGTGGAAAACTTTATATAGTCGGCACCCCGATAGGAAATCTCGGCGATATGTCGCCCCGTGCGGTTGAGGTGCTGGGCGCAGTAGATTTTATTGCCGCCGAGGACACCCGCGTAACCCTAAAGCTTTTAAATCATTTCGGAATACATAAGCCGATGGTCAGCTATTACGAGCATAATAAAGAAGAAAAAGCCGAAATTATAATAGATAGATTGCAAAATGGCGAAAAGTGTGCTATATTAACAGATGCGGGAATGCCTGCCATTTCCGACCCGGGCGAGGACCTTGTACGAGAATGTCGAAAAAGGGATATTGAAATCGAGTCGGTCCCCGGACCCAGCGCGGTTATAACTGCGCTTGCCGCCAGCGGAATGAAGAGCGGCAGATTTTGTTTTGAAGGGTTTTTATCGGTTACAAAGAAAAGCCGTAACGAGCACCTGGCACAACTGAAGAGAGAGCCGCGCACTATGATTTTTTACGAAGCACCGCATAAGCTTTGCGCCACACTTTCGGATATGCTTGCGGTTTTTGGCGACCGTGAGATTGCGCTCTGTCGCGAGCTTACGAAGCTGCACGAGCAGGTGCTTAAAATGACGCTTTCCGAAGCGGTGGAATATTATAAGCAGAATCAGCCGAGGGGCGAGTTTGTGCTTGTAGTCGCCGGTGCCGAGCCAGAAAAAGAAGAGGAGTTTACTTTTGAATCCGCAGTGGCTTTGGCAAAAAGGCTCTGCGAAGGAGGAGCGAGCGCGTCTGCCGCAGCAAAAGAGGCGGCGACGGTAAGCGGCTTTAAAAAAGGCGATATCTACAAATTATTAATCGAGAGGTAGAACGTATGGGAAAACATGACGAGCAGAGCACTGCAAACGTAGAGTCTGTCGATATCTACAGCAGTAGCAAGCCTGCGAAAAAGAAGATGAAAAAGGGTAAAAAAACGCTGATAATTATCCTATCGATAGTGTTGGCCGTTTGTATTCTTATTGGCGGTGCGCTGATTTTTGCGCTTGATTATTTTAAATATAATCGCACAGACGTTGACGAAGAAGCGCTTGGCGTTGTTTCGGAAAACACCGAGGAGCACATTGTAAACATAGCTCTGTTTGGAATCGACACCCGAAACTCTCAGAGCATGAAGGGCCTTTCGGACAGCATAATGGTGCTTAGCGTTAACAAAAAGGACAAGCAGATAAAGATAATTTCTGTAATGCGCGATAGCGTTGTTGACGTTAACGGAAAGCTTGCAAAAATAAATTCAGCATACAGCCGCGGCGGTGCCGAGCTTGCTATAAGGACCTTAAACCAGAGCTTTGCGCTCGATATCACCGACTATGCAACCGTAAACTTCGGCGGAATGGCTGATATGATAGATATGGTTGGCGGTGTTGAGGTTGAGGTAACTCAGGGCGAAATAGATAATAGCGTTTACGGCGTTAACGCCATAATCGATGAAATTTCGGGAATATATAACGTAACACCCGATTACGTAGAAAAACCCGGTGTCCAGACGCTTAACGGAATACAGGCGGGTGCCTGGGCGCGTATCCGTATGGTTGCTACCGCATGGGGCGAACGCGACGATTACGGCAGAACTGCACGTCAGCGCCGTGTGCTTGAGCAACTCTTCTCAAAAGCAACCAATATGAGTCTTACCGAATATCCCGAGCTTATAAAGGCGTTCCTGCCTCATATTGAAACCTCGCTTACCTATACCGAGATAATAGGTCTTGCTCCTTCAATAAAGGGCGCCACGATGACCAATGCCCGACTTCCGGTCGATGGCAGCGTTATTTCGGGCGGCGGCGGAGTTGCCGGCGGTGTTTACTACAACCTTGACTATGCAAAAAAGCTTGTAGAGGCATTTATATATGAGGACGTAAGCTTTGAAACCTATGTATCTCAGAACGAAATAGACAAGACACCGTGGCACTAATCGAAAAGTTTTCGTAAATTATACCGGTCATTACAAACCGCAGTTGCTTCATATAATGAAGCGAACGGGGTGATGTAATGGCCGGCTTTTTTTCGCCGCAGTTTTTAATATCTGCGGTACTTGTTTCGGCAGTCATATTTGTAAACGGTTGGACCGATGCGCCTAACGCGGTTGCAACCTGCGTGGGCAGCGGCACAATGCCGGCCCGACGTGCAATAAATATGGCGGCGGGTTTTAACTTTTTGGGACTATCGGTAATGATGGTCATAAGCGATGCAGTGGCCCAGAATATAGCAACGTCGTTTTCAAGAGGAGAAAATGCCCGAAGCGTGCTTTGCGCCGCAATGATAGCTATAGTCGCCTTTGCGGTGGGGGCCTGGTATTTCGGGGTGCCCACAAGTGAAAGCCACGCGCTGGTAGCGGCGCTTTCGGGTGCTGCGGTTGCCGAGGGAGGAATGGGGGCATTAAGCGTGCCGCTTATTTTATCAACCCTTGCGGGACTTTTTATTACCTGCTTTATGGGTGCGGCGCTGGGTTTCTGCGGGAAAAAACTGCTTTATAAAAGCGGACTCTGCGAAAAGAGGCGTCTTCTCGGCAGACTGGAGGTTGTGTCGGCGGCGCTGCTTTCGTTTATTCACGGCGCTCAGGACGGACAAAAATTTTCTGCGGTTATGATATATGCGGTTTCGCTTTCGTTGCCGCAAAATAATATTAGTAAAAGCGCGGTTACGTTGTTTTGCGCGGTGCTTTTGGCTCTGGGCACGGCTGTGGGCGGCGGAAGAATAATAAAAAAAGTCGGCAGCGGAATAACCACTGTCGACGAGGGCGGAGGCGTCTGCTGTGACGCCGCCGCATTTATTTCAATTTTGCTTTGCACGCTGCTCGGTATGCCGGTAAGTACAACACATACCAAAACCTGCGCGGTTTTGGGCGTAGGTGCTGCCAACCGAAAAATAAATCTAAAACCGGTTTACGAAATATTTTCGTTGTGGCTGCTCACCTTTCCGGTGTGTTTCATTATAGGATATATCGTTACCAAGCTGTCGATATAATTCTACCTATACTAACTGTTCGATGTCCACTCCGCGCGGCTCCTGCGGTGTGGAAAAGGCAATTTGCGTTTCGGTGCTGCCGAACTTCTGTAATATGCCTATAAACTGGTCAAGGTTTTCGGTTGTGTCAAAGGCTACCTTTATGTGCATTGCGAAGTGTCCCGTAACGCAACTGCATTCCAGTACGTTGGGGTGCGAGCAAATAAAGGGATAAAACTCCGGTTTTTGGTCGGGGCGCAGTTCAAGGTTAATAAAGGCAATAATCGGAAAGCCCAGCTTTTTAAGATTAACACTAGCGTGATATCCCGAAATAATACCCTCTTTTTCAAGTCGGTCAATTCTGGCGGCCGTCGCGGGCGACGAAAGGAAAACCCTTTCTGCCAGAACCTTAAGCGGGATTCGTGCTTCTTTTTGCAAAATACTGATTATTTTTAAATCTATACTATCCAAAACGCTCACCTCTTAATAATAATAACTTTATAGGGCGCGTTTGTCAAGCGGGGCGGAGTTTTGACTTAATAAAATTAATCAAGCCCTTACTTTCGCCTTGACAAGCGCAAAATACGGTACTAGAATATTAGATAATAAAAAGGAGGGGATAAAATGAAGGCTTGCTGCTTTACGGGATACCGTCCCGAAAAACTCCCCTTTAAAATATCTGCCGACACACCCGAATACACCGCATTTGAAAACGAGCTTATTTCGGCTATAACCTCGGCGTTTGCCGACGGCTATGACACGTTTTATTGCGGTGGCGCAATGGGGTTTGATTTACTTGCGGCAGAAATTTTGCTTATTTTTCGCAAGCGCAAAAACTTTCGTCTTGTAATGGCGTTGCCGTTTAGAGCCCAAAGCCGCACCTTTCCTCCCGAATGGCGGGAGCGTTATAGATGCGTGCTTGAGCAGGCAGACGAAATCGTATACGTTTCCGACGAATATTATAAAGGTTGCTTTTATGAGCGAAACCGATATATGGTTGACCGAAGCGAAAGGGTAATTGCTTTTTACGACGGCAAGCCGGGCGGCACCCGCGACACGGTGCTTTATGCAAAGAAAACGGGGGTCGAGGTTAAAAACATTGCCAAACCCGAAAAAGAAAACTTAAATTACACCATTTTCGAGGTGCTGGAAGCCCCCGAAAACAAAGAATAACCCGCCGATTTTTTCGGCGGGTTTTGTGTTTTGTCAGCTTATATACGCATCAAAATAGGCGCAGGTAGAAACGGCGCTTTTGGGAATAGGAATAAAGAACAGCCAGCCCGCCATATCGTCGGTAAAGATCTGGGGATGGTTTGACTGTGTTATCTCAAAAGAAAGGCTTTCGCCGTCATTTGTAATACTCTTTATGTGGTAACGTATACTGCCGCTTGCCGCCGTTACGTAAACGGCAAAAAGGTTGTGGTCGCTAAAGACGGCGTCACCGTATTCTTGTATAATCGTATCAACCGAGGGAAAATTATCATAGCGTTGTGAAAAGGCGAGGCTGTCCTTATATTTTTCATAAAAGTCGGAAAATTCTTCCTTTGTTTGAAATCTGTAGACGGGTGGACGGCGGGTATATTCGTGTGCCATACCGTCGGGATTAAGACCGCCGGAATAAAGCTCGTCATTATCGGTCCAGCCGGCATAGGCGGATTTTATATCAAAAAGCGCATAAGGGTCGGTGCCGCCGGCATCATAGGACACCGAATCGGAAGAAGACCTGTCGGACGTCAGCTCTGCAAGAGCCTTTTTGATTTTTATATCATTTTTTGCCTGCAAAAGGGTTATTATATCCGACTCGTTATTCATAATATAATCTGCCGCCTCGGCGGGAAACTTTTCTCTTATGCTGCTTTCGTACATATTTCCGTCTTTTGGAGTCCAGTAGCTTTTTAGGCGCATTTCATCAAGTTTTATGTTAAATGTAATTGCTACAGGCCCGCAATATCCGCCATAAGGCACAAGCTTGTCGCCATCAAGAGTGTATTCAAGGTATTGAACGTATAAAAAGTGCGTTGCAATACCCTCGTTTTCGGATAGTTCTTTATAGTCGCTTGATAAAAGTTTGTGGCTTTCGAAACGCAGCGCATCGTCGGGGATTTTGTCAGAACCGTTCTTTTCAAAGATGACCGAGGAAATAAGGTCAACAAGCACGGAGCTTTCGGCGTTTGCTGCATCGTTGAGCCGTATTACCGAAAATACGGTGCCAAGCTGTGCGGGGTAGCTTTCCATTATGGTACCGTCATAGGTTATTTGCACCGAGTCACCCACAACCAAGGAGTGCGGTAAAATTAGATTTTTAGTGGGAACAAGTATCTTGTCGGATGATTTGTTCTCGCTTTCATCTTCAAAGGGTTTAACAAGCAGGTGGGAGCCTTCGCTTATTTCCAGCACCGTGGCGTTAAAAACGTTGTCGCCGGAGTCCTCGCCCAGCACAATTTCGCTGTCGGCGCGGGCGACTTTTGCCTTAAATGGCAGAACGGCGGTGTGTTCACCCTCGCCATCCACGGTAAATTTAAATTCAAGCAGGTATTTACCGGTGTGTGAAAGGTCATAATCTCTGATATAAAAATTACGCGTTGCCGTTTCTCCTGAAAAGGTGTAAAGCGGCTCGTTCCAGGATTCGCGCCTGTCTTTTTTACAGTTAATTTTTATCCCCCATACCTTGCGGTACAGTTTAAACTGCTCGCCGTAGGATATTTCTTTTCCGCTTTTGTTGACAAAGCTCATAGAAAGCTCCGGGGTGTCGCCGGTGACGGATATTTCGGTAATCGATACATCGACGTCTTCGTGGGTGGTATAACCGTCTAAAGGCGAATACGTAAGATTTTCGGTGGGCGGGTTTGTAAGGAAACAAACGGCGGTAACCGCGCTTAACAGCAAAGCAACCGCAATAATCCAAAATGCGGGTTTTTTATAATTCAAAACAGACTTAATTCTGCCCTTTACACCCGTTTCACCAAAGGCTAGCGGGCAGGCTGAAACAACCCGACGGGGAATGCTGCAGTTAATAAGCGCGTCCGAGTAGGGAATTTTTGCATCCTCTCCCAAGCTTTTTATCACCTTTTCGTCACAGGCAAGCTCAATATCACGGCACAGCATTATATATGCGAGCCACATAACGGGGTTAAACCAGTAAACGGACAGCAGCGCAAATCCAAGAGGTTTCCATAGGTGGTCGCGGCGGGAAATATGCGCGCGTTCGTGCGCTAAAATATAGCTAAGGTCGCGTTCGGCGGTGTCGGACGGCACAAAGATTCTCGGACGGAAAAGTCCAAGTATAAAGGGAGTGCCTATTCGGTCGCAGACGAAAACGCCTTTTTCGGTTTCAATACATTCGCGGGTTTTAAAGCGCAATACGCAAAAGCTGATTATTGCATAAAGCAGCATTAAAACCATACCTGCAACCCACACAACCGAAGCAATAAAGGTATATATCTGCAGGGGGTTGGCACTATACATCGGGGTTGCGGCAAAGGTTTGCGAAAAGATGGGGTTAACAACCGCGTCAATAGAGGAAACGCCGCTGTTTATGGTGGGCGAGTGTTTAAGCAGTGCGCTTTGCGGCAGCGTTTCGGCGCTTGGAATTAGTGATAGCGCGCTTTCAATCGAGAACGGGAAAACCAGTCGCAGCGCAACCAGTCCCCACAAAAGGCAGGAAAACGCCTTGGGTGCGCGCCTTAAGATTATTCTAAGGAGCAAAACGGCTAAAACAAGCCAGCTTGCCGCAATGCTCATATTCAGGATTTTTAAAAACAAGGCCATTATCGTCCCTCCTCGTATTCGCGCAACAAGCGGCGGAGTTCGGAAGCCTCTCTTTCGGTTAGTTCTTTTCCACTCGAGAAAGCCGCAATAAACGCGGGCAGCGAGCCTTTAAAGGTCTCGTTTACAAACTGTCGGCTTTTAAGGGAATAAAATTCATCCTGCGACACGAGGGAAGAAACCGTTCCGCCGCTATTTACAAAAATGCCTTTGTTGCAAAGTCTTTTAAGCACGGTGTAGGTGGTTGATTTTTTCCATTTAAGCTCCTTTTCGCAGAGCTGTGCAAGGGTTGAAGAAGAAAGCGGCTCGTTTGCCCAAACAATTTCGGCAAAGCGGGTTTCTACTGTTCCCAGCTGATAGTCCATAACAATACCTCCTTTTGGTCTACGTTCTGTAGACTAATTATATTCTACACGTTGTAGACCGATTTGTCAAGAAAAAACTAAAGTATTAAGTTTTACGATGTTCATGCCGGCAAATTTAAGCTTACGCTTAGTCCTTGGCGGGGAATGATAAAGCTTACAAAACTTTAAATAGAAACACAAAAAAGGAGCAACGCTTTTTGCGTTGCTCCTTTGTGTTAAGCTGTTAGATTTGGTCGATACAGGCCTGAACAAGCTCGGAAAGGCTTCCGGTTGCGAGGCAGATGTACTTGTCGGTACCGCCGTAGTAAAGACGGATCTGGTCCTTCTCGTAGTCTGCAATAGCGCCGCAGGCAAAGCAGGTGTTGTCGCTGTTGCCGTGAAGCTCATATTCTTCTTCCGGTCCTAAAATGTAGCTGTTGGTCTTGCCTATTACCTTCCAGGGCTCCTCAAGGTCGAGAAGTATAGCGCCGAGATAGTACTGGTCACCGCCGGCGGGGTCAAACACGCCGTGAACGATGGTCAGCCAGCCCTTGTCGGTCTTAATCGGGGGTGTGGGGCCCATCTTCTGGCTGTTCCAGAAGCGGTAGCCGTGTGCGATAACCGGCTTAAACTCGCCCCAGTGAACGAGGTCCTCACTGGCAGAAATCCAAATGTCGCCTGCAGCAGTGGGGGTGGAGGGACGGTCAAGCTTGTAGTACTTTCCGCCTATCTTCTCGGGGAAGAGCGAAGCACCGCGGTTAGCGGGAGCAGTAATAGCAGCGATGGGCTCGTAGGTCTCGAAATCTTTGGTCTTGCCGAGGTATCCGAGCGGTGTGCCGTAGCCGTGTACCATAACCGGAGTTACCATATAGTAGGTGTCGTCGATTTTGGTGGTACGGTTGTCAATAAAGTGGTGGAAAAGCTCGTTCGGGTATACGCTGTCGTCAAGCTTTATAAAGTCTTCATCGCTTAAAGTAAAGTTTATGCCGTCCTTGCTTCGTGCAATACGGGTCTGTCCAACGTCGCGTCCGTAACCGCGTGTTGCGGCGTGGTCAACAACCGAAATGAGAAGAATGGTTTCATCTCCGTACATAACGGGCGAGGGGTTGTAAAGCTGTGCTACGCCGGGGAAATCCTTAACGTCTAAAATCGGGTTTCCTTCATAGCGCTTAAATATTTTTGTTGCGTCTCTTTTCATTTTGTTTAGTTCCTTTCGCTATAGTATTTAGAAAGCTTGTTTCCGATGGCGATACGTGTGCGGTCGAGCGCATCGTGGTCGTCATTGTATTCGCGTACGTTTTTAGAAACGTTTTTAACCATCTTGTCGACGTATTTTCTGCCGAAGGCATCCTCTGCCATCTGCAGCAGATAGAAGTCTTCAATGGCGCTGCGCAGAATTTCAAAGCGAAGCGAGCCTACAGGACCGTCAATTCCTACGCGGTTGCCCGGATAGAACATCGAGCCGTCACCGAAGCAGTAGTAGCTAAGGTCGCGAACGGTCGAAACGCTATCCCACGGGTCGCAGTCACGCCACCAGGTGGTGGTCCAGTAAAGCAGTCCGCGAACGTCGTGCAGATACTGCTGCCAGAGCAGAACGCGGTGATAGAAGCCTTCCATATCAACAAATACGTTGGAGTAGGGAAGTCCCGGCTCCCAGCAGACGTACCACCAAATGCGGTCGCCCTCGGCGTCCTTTTTGTGCATATAATCTACAAACCACTTATTCTTAAACAGGTTGATTTTCGGACACCAAACGCTGTTAAACTTCTCAAGAAGGTCAACGGCGCGTGCACCGTTTCCGTCAGACGGGTCCTTAAAGAAGGGGGACACAGCCTGATAACCCGGGAAGAGCTTTTTAAGACGGGTGTGTGTTGCCTCGATTTTTACGTAAGCCTCCATATTGCAGGGCTCGTCTACTACGTAGAAGAAACCTTTTTTAAGCCATTCGGGCTTTTGGGACAGCTTTTTGTAGTAGGCAACGATGGTATCGTCATCAACGTCGTAAGGAATTATAAAGGTTGTGATAGCAGGGTTATCAAGATACTCATCAACGCGGGGGTCGAGAATATCGTACGGGAGGTCATATCCGCAGATGCGGTATTTCTCCAGCATAAAGTCGTAATATTTCTTATAAAGTGCCTCGGGGTCGTCACTCGGCTGGCGAAGGTTTAAAAAGCGCTTGTCAATACCGAAAGCTGTATCCATATGCTTTTTGGGGTCGATAGCAAAGTTCCAAACCGTAACCTTTAGGGTGTATTTGCCGTAAAGCTTGCCGTTCTCTTTAAGAACAACCTTAAAGGTATATCTGCCGGGCTTGGTGTTTTCGTTTGTAACAACGTTTATAAGGTATGTAACGTTGCAGTTTGCATCTAAATCAAAATGTCCGTCATCCGGAACAACGGGGTCGGGCCATAAAGCGCCCTCGCACGAAACGTAATGCTCGCGCAGTAACTCAATCTTAAGGCCAGCAGCCTCGGTGTCGCCCTGAACCTCGATAGAGAAGTTCTTTCTCTCGTCGGGTGCCATAAGTGAAACCTGACAGCCTTCGGTTGCGCTCTTTGCAACGTAGACGTGATAGCTTTCACATTTGCCCCAGGTCAGATGCGAACGGGGTCTGATTTTCTGTTCTGGTGTGGTAAACCAAACCTTTAAATTCTTTTCCATAAGGAGCCTCCCTTTGCGTTGGTAGCGAGTGTTAACTCTACCCTCATTTTAACTGTTAATATTATCAAAGTAAAGCAATATTTGATATAACGGCGCACCAAAAAACCACCCATAAACTTGTGCATTATGTACAAGGATGTTGTGAATATTAACTTTCGTGTCCCCAAAATGGCGAAAAAAAACATAACAAAATGACGATATGAAAAAAGAGGACGAAAAACATGCAAAAAAACCGCAACCAACCAAGGCTGATTGCGGTTTATATCAGTTTTTGCTAAAGTGCTCCGAAAGACGGTTTCCGAGCGTTATTCTCACACGGTCAAGAGCCGCGTGGTCATCGTTATATTCGCGAATGTTGGGGGTAACGCTTTTTATAAGCTTGTCTATATACTTTCTGCCAAATACCTTTTCGCCAAGGGAGAGCATATAAAAATCTTCAATACCGCTTCTTATAAGCTCAAGGCGAAGCGAGCCAACTGGTCCGTCGATTCCCACGCGGTTGCCCGGGTAGAACATTGAGCCGTCGCCAAAGCAGTAGTAATCAAGGTCGCGAACGGTTGAGGCGCTGTCCCACGGGTCGCAGTCGCGCCACCAGGTTGTGGTCCAGTAGAAAAGTCCCTCGACGTTATAGAGGTACTGTTGCCAGAACAGCACGCGGTGATAAAAGCCCTCCATATCGATAAGGACGTTGGCGTAGGGAAGGCCCGGCTCCCAGCATACGTACCAATAAAGGCGGTCTCCGCGCTCCTTCAAGGCGTACATGCTGTCGGCAAATTTTTTGCTTTTAAACAAGCGTGCCTTGGGAAGCCAAACGCGGTTTTTGTCCTTTAAGATATCTGCGGCGGTAACGCCTTTGCCGTCGCGGGGGTCTTCAAAAAATGCGGTGTAGGCAGGCGGGTTGGGGAACACCCTGTTTATGCGGTCGTATTCCTTTTGAATGGCCTCATAATTTTTCATAAAGCAGGGTTCGTCGAGCAGCTCAATGCAGCATTTTTTCATCCAGTCGGGACGGTCCTTCAAAACATTATAATAGGCAGCAAACTGTTCGTCGGAAAGGTCGGTAGGAAGACGGAAAACCGAGATTCGTTGGTCATCAAGATACTCTGCTATGCGCGGGTCGGTAAGGTCATAAGGCGGTTCGTATCCGCATATATGATATTTGTCGATAAGCATATCGTAATATTTTTTGTAAAGCTCATCGGGTTTGTCGGTGGGTTGACGTTGGAATAAGAATTTTTTATCAATTTTAAAGGCGGCTGTGGTGAGGGCAGAGTGGTCGATAGCAAAATTCCAAACCGTAACGGAAATCTCGTATTTACCGTAAAGCTCTCCGTTTTCTTTAAGCACTACGGTAAAGGTGTAGTCGCCGGCAACGGTGTTTTCGTTTGTTACGACGTTTAGAAGATAGGTTGTGTTTATGCCGCCCTCCAGGTCAAACTTTCCGCAGTCGGGAACAACGGGGTCGGGCCACAATGCGCCCTCGCACGAAACGTAATGCTCGCGCAAAATTTCAACCGTAATATCGGGCACAGCACCCTCAATTTCCAGACTAAAGTTTTTTCTGTCTTCGGGCGCCATAAAGGAAACCTGGCAACCCTCAGTAGCGTTTTTTGCGACAAAAACGTGATAGCTTTCGCATTTGCCCCAGGTCAGATGCGAACGGGGTCTGATTTTCTGTTCGGGTGTGGTAAACCAAACTTTTAAGTTTTTTTCCATAAAAAAGCCCTCCTTTTGAACGCATTTTAACAACTGTTAAAACGAAAGTCAAGCGAATTTAAAAAAGAAAATTAAATAATTTTTGCGCCCCGCATTTTGACGCGTTTTAGACTTGCTTTTATAGGACGTATATGGTATAATTTTTTAGTATTTTTTTGCCCTCAAAGGAGAGTGGAACGAAATGAACCAGCTTCAAAACGGATATAGGTCGTTGCTTGACACCCGAAAAACCCAAATTGCAATAAAGAAGGTAAAGGACTTTTTCGAGCGCGACTTGGCTATACAGCTTAATCTTACGCGTGTTTCGGCACCGCTTTTCGTAAACCGTGCGTCGGGCCTTAACGATACGTTAAACGGGGTAGAGCGCCCTGTTGATTTCGACATAAAGGGACAAACGGGAACGTTTGAGGTTGTTCAGTCGCTTGCTAAATGGAAGCGTGATGCGCTTGGCCGTTACGGTTTTCAGCCGGGCGAGGGTCTATATACGGATATGAACGCTATCCGCCGCGACGAGGATTTGGATAACATCCATTCGGCGTTTGTGGACCAGTGGGACTGGGAAAAGGTAATTAAAAAGGAAGACCGCAACGAGAAAACCTTAAAGAGCGCAGTAAAATGTGTGTATAATTCGCTTAAGCATACCGAAAACTATATAGCAGATGAATATGCTTTTGTTCACAAATTCCTGCCCGAGAAGATAACCTTTATCACCGCGCAGGAGCTTGAAGATATGTATCCTTCGCTCACGCCGAAGGAGCGCGAATACGAAATCGTAAAACAGCACGGTGCCGTGTTTATTATGAAGATCGGCGGCGCGCTTCGCTCGGGACAGCTGCACGACGGCCGCGCACCCGACTACGACGACTGGGAGCTTAACGGCGACCTGCTCGTTTATTACCCCGTGCTTGATATGGCGCTTGAGCTGTCTTCAATGGGAATTCGCGTTGACGAGGAAAGCCTTATGCGCCAGCTTGAGGTACGCGGTGTAACCGAAAGGAAAGAGCTTGATTTCCACAGCCGCCTTCTAAAGGGTGAACTGCCCTACACAATGGGCGGCGGTATAGGACAGAGCCGTATGTGTATGTTCTTTTTGCGCAAGGCACATATAGGCGAGGTTCAGGCTTCGGTTTGGCCCGATAGCGTTATTCGCGAGTGCGAAGAAAAGGGAATAGTATTACTGTAAACAAACGGGCGGCATATTTGCCGCCCGTATTTTAAAGGATGAAGTTATGAATACTTTTGAAAAAATATATAAGGTAGTTTGCACAATACCGAAGGGTAGGGTTGCTACCTACGGTTGGGTTGCGGCACAGGCGGGCAACCCGCGATGGTCGCAGATAGTAGGCTACGCTCTGCACGTTAACCCGCAGCCCGGTGTAATCCCCTGTCACCGCGTTGTAAACCGCGAGGGAAAAACCGCTGCCGCTTTTGCCTTCGGCGGCGAGGATATGCAGCGCAGCCTGCTCGAGAGCGAGGGCGTAGAGTTTCGCCCCGACGGCACGGTAGATTTAGAAAGATTTGCCGTTTGGGCAAAAAAATAAAGGCGGACAAGCCACCTTTATCATCACAACATAATTATTATAACACAAAAACATAAAAAAGTGTTAGTAAAAGTTTTGCGAAAAATTTTGTAGTGTTTGTCAATTGAAAACAACTGTCCACCGGTGTATAATAAAGCCAGAGAAAAGAAGAAAAGAAAAGAAACGAAACTAGAGAAAATCAGAAAGGGGTAGCTTCCAATGTACAGTATTATTCGTAAGAATTAACTGCGAAGGGGTGAGTCCAAAGATCTATTAAGTTTATAAATCAAAAAATACCGGCAAAAAATTAATATATAAAAATAAATTTTCACATATAAACAAACCAATGAGTTTGATTGGGTGAGTCCAATGAAATAAGTATTCGGGAACCGGATTTTTCCGGTTCTCTTTTTTTGTTTTGCCGATAAAAAAATAAAAATTCCGGCTTAAAAATCGGCAGAAAAACATAGAAAAAAACACCTTTTTTAACAAAGAAAAAATCTGTGTTGACAAGCATTAAAACGCGTGATATAATGCGCTTGAAATTGCTGCCTCGGAGGTATGATTTATGATATTTAAAAACCTTGAAACTATTTCTAAAAGGAATCTTAAGCTTCTTCCCCAAAGCACGGTAAGCTGTGCTTTTATGGATAAAAGCGACGAGCGTAATGCCATTTGGGATATGTTCGTTACAAAAAACGGACGTTGTTTCTTTTCGGCTTGTGCGGAGCTTTACGTTCACCAGTCGGCAGGTCTTTATGAATATATCCGCGAAACCGGCGAGGTTAAGTGCTGCTTTGAGTTAGATAAGATGGTTTGTTACGCCGAGGACGCTATTATGCCCAGCAAAATACATACCTCTATGTCCGAAATGAACGACGGCAGACTTATAATGACCACCCATACCACCTCCCAGTCACGCGTTCATCCTTTCTGGTATCCCGAGCCGTTTTATAATCACGTTTTTGAGGGTTATCAAGGCTCTAATATTTTAATTTACGACCCCGAAACAGGCGCACTCGAAAACCGCGGCGTTCCGATTCCGCACGAATCAATATACGGCGGCGTTTACGACCCCAAGCACAACGCCTTCTATTTTACAGGCTATCTCCGCGGACATCTTTATCGCTACGACGTTGACAGCGGCAAGATAACCGACTACGGCAAGGTGACCGAGTTTGCGTCTTTCCGCCTCCATCTTTCGAAAATCGACGGAAACATTTACAGCGCAAACCGCAGTGGATATTTTTATAGAACAAACACCGATACGCAGGAAATTGAGGAGCTTGGTGTATTCTTCCCAAGAGATTACGAGCCCTATTCAACCGAAAAGCACGTTCAGCTCGACTATATTACAGACGGTGCGGACGGCAATATATATCTGCACTTTATCTTCGGCTACGATTTGTACCGCTATAATATAAAGGAAAACAAGCTTGAAAGCGTGGGCGACGGCCGTCCCGACGACCTCGAGCTTGCCGAGCCGAACCAACTTTACGGTCTTGTGTCCGATGAAAACGGCGTTTTGTGGTACTCGCTTTCCTGCGTAACCCAGTGGCATGACTGGACCACGGCTTATCTTATCCGTTGGGATATTTTAAAGGGTGAAAAGCCCCGCAATATGGGCATTATCGGCTCTAAGGAGCGCTCTATAAATATTTTGGCCGAAATGCACTACCACGACGGTATACTTTACGCCACCAACGGCAACCATCATTTTGACGTTCCGGGTATGTTCTCTATAGACCTTCGCAAGCTGGAAACGCTTAAGTATGACCTTAACGAAGAAAACGAGGAAACGCCTCTCTCTTACGACGTTCTCAACTATCTGCACATTGATAACCCGAAGGAGCTTTACCCCTATGGCGATGAGGAATTTGACCGCCAGTATGTCGGTGTTCAAAAGTTTGAGGATTACACCCGCGAGTTCGGTATCTTTATGGAACAAAATCCGATGGGACTTACCGGCAAACACGTAACCCCGTATTCCTTCTGGAAAAAGTACGGATACAAAAATTCGGCTGTTCAGCACGTGTCTTACCAAAACGGCTCGCTCTGCATTGAGTTCGGAAACGATAAAAAGTACCGTTTCCGTGACGGTGCTATAGAGGAGATAGCTGAATTTACCGAGACCGCCAAGCCCATTGAAATTCCTGCCGAACGCGTACCCTGCGCCCTTGGTAGAAACTTCAAGGCTGTCCCCACCGCTTCAACTCCAATTTTCGACGGAAAACATCTTGTCGGCACCAAGGACGGTATGTTGTTTATGTGGGATGGCGAAACCGCCTTTAATCTCGGCGCCTGCCCCAACACCTCGGGTGAGGTTCGTCAGCTTGTGTATTGCGAAAAGACCCAAACGGCCTACGGCATCGTAGGTTCGTATAACGATATTTCGGTTGTTTTCTCGTTTGATAAGAAGAACGGCGTGAAATATCTCGGCCGTGCACATTTCAACATTCAGGACGGCCTGCATCTTAATTGTGAGCTTTCCTGTATCGCCGTTAACGATGACGGAACGCGCATTGTTATCGGCTCGGCTGAAAATATGGGCGCCGCATACGAAATAGAACTTTAATTTTCGGAGGAAAAGTTTATGAAACTAATCGCGCTTTTGCTCGCGCTCGCATTACTGCTTTGCGGCTGCGGCGCAGGCGATACCTCGTCCGACGCGCAAACTGTGACCTCGTCCGGTTATCTGGATGAGGACGTAGATTTTACCGGTAAGGTGACGATAGTAGGACGTTGGCAGTGTGTAAAGGAAATTAAAAACGGTGAAGAACGCGACGCAACCGCGGACCAAAGCTTTTATATATTCCAGTCTGACGGCACTATGGAAAGCAAAATTGCCGGAGCAGAGCTTCTTGACTATTCGGGATACGAGTATGCGGAGGAGAAAAACACCGTTACACTTCTTTACGCTCAAAACAAGATTACGCTTAACTGTGTTATATCCTTGACAACACTCACGCTTTCGACGGCCGACGGTTCGATAGTTAACGAATACAGACGCGTAGATTACGAATAAAAACGAGAGGCACCCCCTCTCGTTTTTTGTTTTATGGGAAAAAGCAATAAAATAAGTAGGTTTTGTCGATATGCAAAGCAATAAGTAGTTGTTAAAATGTAGTAAAGAATGTTATAATACATAAAAAAGGAAAAAGGTGAAATTATGTTCTGTAAAGATTATGAACTTCCGCTTTCCCGCGTAGAGGAGATAAACCGTCGCAGAAAGGTGCTGGGCGTTGACCGTTTCCCCCTCGGATTTTGGTCCCCCGGTCACGTAAAACTGCCGCGCGATACCGAGCACTTCGGTCCCGATTGTGTCGACCTTTGGCAGGACGGCGGCTTTACCTTTGCTATGACTCCGTCGTTCGACGCCTTTGACGAGGAGGCAGTAAAGACCGTAAAGGGAATACTGTCGCGCGCCGAAGAACTTAAGATAAAGGTTATACTGGTTCCGATTTTTGACCGCTGGGCAGATATGGAAAAGGTTAACCGCGATTATCCGCCGATAATAAGCAAGCTTTATTCTGATTTTAAGGATTTTTCTGCGGTTTACGGAATTTACGCCATAGACGAACCGCATTCGCCCGAGCGTCACGAGGTTGCTAACCGAATGCTTAACCTGCAGAAGGAACTGGCCCCCGGCTGGGTGCCGTATTTCAACCTTTTGCCCTATTGGGAGCCGGTAGGTCTTGATATCTGCTGGAAACACCAGGGCTTTGACTGTTTTTCCGCATCGCTTGATGACTTTATAAAAAAAGGCGACGCCGATTGCATAAGCTATGACCTCTACCACCCGATGAAGGTGGGCGAGCAGGGCTATGCAAACCATTTTAACTGCCTGCGCTACTACCGTGAGGCGGCTCTGCGTCACGGCATTCCGTTTATGAATATTTTGCTGTCCATAGGCCACTTTAACTACCGTTGCCCGAACTATGACGAGCTTCGCTGGCAGTTTAACACCTCGCTCGCCTGCGGTGTTTCGGGAATTTCGTGGTACTATCTTTATCAGGGCATTCATTCTATAAACTACCGAAACGCGCCGATAGACGAGCTTTGGGAAAAGACCGAGGCGTGGTATAACGTTAGAAAAATCCAGCGCGAATTTCTTTCCACCTACGGCGACCTGTTCAGCAAGATAGTGTGCTATAGAACAGAGTTTTACGGCAGGGCATACGGCTCTGATCCAACCTTCTGCCCGAGCGATATCGTAATGGGAATAGAAACCGACGTTATGCACCATCCGTTGCTGGTAAGCTATTTCGTGGACGAGCAGGGCGACAAATATTTAATGATTGTAAACAACACAAACGATCCGGAAGGCAGCAGCAAGGTGCACGTAACCTTCTCGGGCGACGTCGAGCTTCAGTATTTCGACCACGGCGAGCCGTCAAAATGGGGCTATATATGCGATAACTATACTAAGGTGGACGGAAATCAGGTTTGCCAGTATTGGTTGGCACCGGGACAAGAGGTGCTAGTAAAGGTCGTATCCGACAAGGTGCGCGCTCTTCCCGCCAACGTTCCCCCGATGGTAAGATAAAATTAAAAGACTATGGCTTGTCCATAGTCTTTTTTGATTCTTAAAAATGTTGACACCGCATATATATTTTTTTATAATTAAGACAGAATATAAATAGGGAGGAATTTTTTATGTGGATAATTATTTTAGGCGTTATTTTACTGCTCATTTTCAGCAGCGTGCGCATAGTGCCGCAGGCAACCGAGTACGTTATTGAGTTTTTGGGAAAATACCGTACCACTTGGGGTGCCGGAGTGCACCTGATGATTCCGGTTTTGGAGCGCGTTGCAAAGAAAATAACCCTTAAAGAGCAGGTTATAGATTCACCGCCGCAGCCGGTTATCACCAAGGACAACGTTACAATGCAGATAGACACCGTTGTGTTCTTCCGTATTTATGATGCAATGCTTTATACCTACGGTGTTGTAAACCCGATAAGCGCGCTTGAAAACCTTACCGCAACAACACTTCGTAATATCGTGGGTGAGCTTGAACTTGACGGAACGCTTACCTCGCGCGACACCATAAACAGCAAGATGACCACCATACTTGACGAGGCCACCGACCAGTGGGGAATCAAGGTTACGCGTGTCGAGCTTAAGAATATTATTCCGCCCAAGGAAATTCAGCAGGCGATGGAAAAGCAGATGAAGGCAGAGCGTGACCGCCGCGAAACCCTGCTCCAGGCAGAGGGACACAAGGCCGCCGCAATTACCCGTGCCGAGGGCGATAAGCGGGCTATGATACTCGAAGCCGAGGGCGAACGCGATGCAAGAATTGCGCGTGCCCAGGGTGAGGCGCAGGCGCTGCTGCTTGCCAAGCAGGCAGAGGCCGACGGTATTCGTGCCGTGAAGGAGGCTGCTCCCACCGCAGCGGTAATCGAGCTTAAACGGTACGAGGCACTCGTAAATATGGCAAACGGACAGGCGGCAAAAATCATTGTTCCGACCGACGTGGTAGAGAACATAAAAAATGACGTAATGTTCAGCGAAATGACGGGACTCGGCGATGCCACAAAGCAGGGCGAGGCGCCGAAAAAGGCTAAAAAAGCAGACCCCTGCTGTGACTAATTAAAAAAGAAAAGACTGCGTGAAGAGCGCAGTCTTTTTTTATTAGTCCTTAAGCGTTGTGTAAACGGCAACGCTCATAGCGGGCAGGGTGTCCTCAATGGTGTCGGTGACGTTTTCATAGGTCTTGTCAATTCCCGCAAGCTTTGCCTTTTCGTCGGGAACTATGGTTTCCGAATTGAAGGTGTGACGGTAGAAAGTACGGTCTAAATAGCGGTTAAGCTTAATGCTTATATCCTGCTGTGTTTTGCCGTAATTTACAACCGAAACCGTTATGTTGCCGTCGGGAAGCTCGTTAACGTTCATAACAACACGCTCGGGTGAGAGGGTAACACCCGCATAGCACTTGGTGCCTTCGCCGCCTGTGTAGCGAGAAATCAGTCCCCAAGCGTAATATGTAGGATAGGGAACGTTGCTGCGGAAAAGCGTCGGCATAAGGCCGTGACGATGGTCGCCGTCAACAAACGAGTCGGCAGAGTTTGTGTGGTTGTTGGGCCACTGCTGGTCGAAAAGTGTCCACATAAACGAGCCCTGACCGCCGTTGTTCATCATAGCTACCTGACCGAGGGCTAACAAAACGCCGTAATCCTTGTCCTGCTTTTTGCAGCTCGATGCGTTATATTCGTCGTGCCAGAATCTTTTCTTTGCTTCGCCGGGCAGAATCGACATCGGGTCTTTTTCGGTGTCGCACCAATGCAGATAGGGGTCGTTATAATAGCTCTTTGCCCAAAGGGTGTACCAGCGGGTTGTGTTTGCCTGCTCAAAGCTGTTATCCTCCAGCAGTTCGCGGTCGCTGCCAACCTCGCGAAGTGAGAAATCGTCAACCAGTACGCAAACGCCATCCTCGTTTAAGAACGGCAGTCCCGCCCAAACGTTGTCGCGCTTGCCGTCGGCACGGTGAACGTCCGAATAAACGCAGATGTTTGCCTTTTCGAGGTCGCCGGAGTTAAAGGTCATTTCGAAGCGGCGCCATTCGTTAGCAAGTTCCTTGGTGTAAACCGAGCGAGCGTAAATTGCGTCCTGCGGCGTGCAGTAGTCGGTGTAATAGTGGTCAAAGCTTCCCTTGCCGAACACACCGAACATAACGCGGCTGTTTTCGGTCGATTCAACGTAAGCCTTGTGCTTA
>JAZUOJ010000021.1:0-15559 GCA_045604625.1 Acutalibacteraceae bacterium
CTACGCCGCCGAATTTAATTATCTGAAAAATAAGTTTTTTAATTCCTATCATCTTTTTTATCCAAAACCTGTCTTCTAAACTCAAACTCTCTCTTTTCCTTTTGAATAAGCGCGTCAAGTATCATACCGCTAAATACGCAAAGCAACGCCGCGAGAACGATAAAACCGCACACAATAAGAGTGGGGAAACGAAGCACGAGTCCCGTCTGAATATAGGGAACCAAAACCAACGGCACAAAAAACGCTGCTGCAATTATTACGAGAATAGCGGCAACCGTTGTAAAGAAATGTAACGGACGATAGTTTTTCCAAAGTCTTCCTATAGTCTTAATTACCTTGATACCGTCAGAAACGGTATTAAGTTTTGATTCGCTTCCGTCCGGACGGTCCCTATACTCGACAATCACGTTCTTTAAGGCCATATTCTTATCTATTGCGTGTATTGTCATTTCTGTCTCTATTTCGAACCCTCTTGACAGAACGGGGAACGTTTTAACAAAACCGTAGCTAAATGCGCGATATCCTGTCATAACGTCTCTAATATCGCTTTTGAATATTTTGTTTATACCAAGACGTACAATTTTGTTGCCAAAATTGTGGAAAGGTCTTTTGTTTTCTTCAAAATATGTGGAAGATAATCTGTCACCGATAACCATGTCGACGTTCTTATTTAACACTAACTCTACCATCTCTGCTGCAAAATCAGCGGGATATGTGTCATCGCCATCAACCATAACATAACACTGGGCATCGATTTCGCGGAACATTCTGCGTATAACGTTACCCTTTCCTTGCTGATACTCGTGTCTAACCACAGCACCTGCCTCAGCTGCGATTTCAGCAGTATTATCTGAGGAATTGTTGTCGTACACATAAATAACCGCCTCCGGAAGTGCGGTTTTAAAATCTGTTATTACCTTTTTAATTGTTTTGCTTTCGTTATAGCAAGGAACCAATACAGCAATTTTATCCATTTTTATTTCCCCCTTTTGTTTTTACTGTTTTATTTTACCACACTATTCTACTCTTTTCAACAAATGTTTACCATGAACGCGTACACAAAAACAGGAGATGCCCAGCATCTCCTGTTTTTATTTATCCTGATTTATAGCGAAAACGTCGGCCACTTCGCTTATTGTTATATAGGCGCCCGAGTCAATTTCGTGCACAATTTCTTTTAACTTTATTACCTGAAAACGGTTTACTATAAAGTATATCATCGTTTTCGGCTTGTTTGAATATCCGCCTACAACCTCTATCTTTGTAGCACCCGTTTCAAATGTCTCCATAAGCTCGGCGCAGATTTTGTCGGGGCGGGTCGTAATTATCATAGCGCATTTTGCACGGTCGACACCCTCAACAATATAGTCAACCGTTTTTAGCGCAGCTGCGTAAGCCACGATAGAATAAAGCGGAAGTATCCAGCTTTTTATAATAAGTCCCGCTATAACGTAAAGCGCGACGTTATATACCATAACAAACGTGCCAACCGTTATGCCCAACCGCTTTGAAAAGATAACCGCCATAACCTCAACACCATCGATGGCGCCGCCGTTTCTAATTACAAGACCGCTGCCCACGCCCGAAATAAGTCCTCCGAACAGCGCGCAAAGCAAAAGATCGGTTCCCGCCAGGGGCGACGCAAAGTTTACGTCAATCGGCAAAACGTCGGTTATCAACCACGCCGCACAGGAATATACTGCTACAGCGTAAATGGAATACACCGTAAACACTATTCCCTGTTTTTTAAGTCCGTATAAAAACAACGGAACGTTTAAAATCAAAAGAAAAACCGAGAGCGTCATCCACTCAGGCGTTATCTGTGCGAGCAGCACAGAGGTGCCCGAAATACCGCTGTCATATAATTTTACAGGTGTTAAAAAACACACAACACCTATTGCGTTTATAATTCCCGCTATGGTCAGCATTAAAAAACGCTGCCATTTTAGCTCACTTATCTGTTCTGAAACCGATACCTTTCGGCGCATTACACTACCTCCGTACTATATACCATATTATAAATTCTATGTCCATTATAATAAAATATTGCCTTACTCTCCGAACGTCATTATAAAATAGCGCGCGGTTTCCTCGGGCGACGTTTTCATACCGTCGCGCATCCACCACATTACCGCCTCCGCAAAGCCGCCTACCAGCTGGTTAAGCAGAAACTCGCGCGGGACATTCACATTAAAGCAGGAAATATGGGTTTCGAAAACCACCCTTAGGTGAGCCTTGAAATATTTCATAAAAAGGTCGCCGCTATCGGACAGCAGTATTCCCGTAAGGTCGTTTTTTGAGTCGCGCACGTGCCACAGAATATGAGAAAGCTTGCCTTCGAGTTCTCCGTCCTTGCCAACCCAAGGGCAGGGATCGTTTTCGAATATGTGATTAAACATCTCGCTGCACATCGCGTCAAGCAAAAGCTCCTTGGTTTCAAAATGGGCATAAAACGTGCTTCTGCCCACATCCGCCTCGTCTATTATTTCCTGCACGGTAATGTTCTCATACTTCTTTTTTTCAAGCAGTCCGCGAAAGGCCGTAAAAATTGCTCTGCGTGTTTTTTGTTGCCGTCTGTCCATATCGTTCTCCCGTACAAAAACGCCCAAATGTACCGTATCGCACATTTGCCCGTTTCTGGTTGTTGTTTTTTCTGTAGCCGTCTGCTATGCTGTTATCGTACAAAGTGTACGATAACAAATATATTGTATCATACAACACAAAAAAATCAAGCAAGGAGTTGTTAACTATATGTTAAAAAATATTTTAGAATTTTTAGAAAGCGTTACAGCTACCGTTATATCGGGTGTGTTTTTGCTTTTGGCACTTATACCACACGCCGCCGAGCATTTCGGTATGGGCATAGCCTTTTTTGACGCTCTGCCGATAAGCCCCGCCTGGATAAGCGTTATAATAAGCGGAACGCCGCTTGTTTTTTCGGCCGTGCGCAAGCTATGCAAAAACCGCGGCATAGCAAAAATATCGTCGGCGCTGCTTATATCGATTGCTATGATTGCATCGGTAGCCATCGGTGATATCTTTGCCGCAGGCGAGGTTGCTTTCATAATGGCGATAGGCGAAATTTTAGAAGAAAAGACCACCGCGCGCGCTAAGCGCGGGCTTAAAAATCTTATTTCGCTTTCCCCCACTACCGGCAGAATAGTGACTGATAACGGCGAGGAAATCGTCCCCGCCGATAAAATAAAAAAGGGCGACACCATTCGAATTCTGCCCGGCGAAACTATACCGGTTGACGGACGCATAATAAGCGGATTTACCTCGGTTGACCAGTCGGTTATGACAGGCGAGTCGCTGCCGGTGGATAAAGAAGCGGGCGACAGCGTGTTTAGCGGTACCCTAAACTGTTACGGTTCTATTGACGTTTTGGTGACAAAAGCGGGCGAAGACTCGTCCTTGCAACGGCTTATCCGTATGGTGCGTAATGCAGAAAACCAAAAAGCTCCTATACAGCGTATTGCCGACCGTCTAGCAAGCATTTTGGTGCCGATTGCACTCGCCCTTGCCGTAATTGCAGGTGTTTTAAGGGGAGATATTACGGTTGCAGTTACCGTGCTGGTTGTTTTCTGCCCCTGCGCGCTTGTGCTTGCAACCCCTACCGCTATAATGGCAGCCATCGGTCAGGCAACCAAGCACGGAATTATAATAAAATCCGGCGAAGCACTGGAACGCGTAGGCAAGGTTGACACCATAGCCTTTGATAAAACCGGTACCCTGACCACAGGTGCGCCGGCAATAAGCGACACCATCTCCTTTTGCACCGACAGCGAAACCGTTCTGGCTCTTGCCGCAGCCGCCGAGAGCAAAAGCGAGCATCCCCTGGGAAAAGCAATTTATCGAAGCGCAAAAAATATGGGCATAGAAATTCCCGAAAGCACCGAGTTTTCTATGACGGCAGGTAAAGGCGTTTGTGCGCGTGTTGGTGACTGCCTCGTTCTTTGCGGCAACGAAAAATATTTAAGCGATGGCGGCGTAGCCGTACCCGCCGAAACAAAAGAAAAATTATCCCTGCTCGAAAACGAGGGAAAGGCTTTGGCTTTGGTTGCTAAGGACGAAGTTTTTGTGGGCGCCGTGGCACTTTCAGACTCGCTAAAGCCTAACGCCGAAGCAGCCGTAGCATCCTTAAAGGATATGGGAGTAACACCCGTTCTGTTAACGGGCGACAACCCGCGTGCCGCACGTTTCTTTGCCGAAAAGGCAGGAATAGAGAAGGTGCACGCTTCCCTCTTGCCGGGCGACAAAGGAAACATTATTTCGACCCTGCAAAAAGAGGGTAAAACCGTACTTATGGTGGGCGACGGCGTAAACGATGCGCCCGCGCTTAAAATAGCAGCTGTGGGCGCCGCAATGGGTGCAATGGGCTCGGACATTGCGATAGAGGCTGCCGACATAGCGCTGATGAGCGACGATATATCCCGTATTTCTTATCTTAAACGGTTGGCAAACGCCACAACCCGCACTATAAAATTAAGCATTGGCATTTCCCTCCTTATCAACCTTGCCGCTATAGTGCTTTCGATTCTGTCGCTGCTTACACCTACTACGGGCGCGCTGGTGCATAACGCAGGCTCGTGTCTTGTTGTGCTTTTTTCTGCCCTGCTATATGACAGAAAAATTAAGTAAACTACTGCGGGGCGGTTTCCGCCCCGTTTTTTATTGACAAATCACGTAAAATGCGATAAAATAACAAGTGTTATAAAACAAATGTTATTTTAGGAGAAACGATATGCCGCCTAAAGCTAAATTTACAAAACAGCAGATTATAGACACCGCGTTTTGCTTGGTGCAAAAGCACGGAATGGAAATGCTGACAGCAAGAAGCCTTGCAGCAGAGCTTGAAACCTCAACTGCACCGATCTTTACAGCCTTTTCAAGCATTGAGGAGGTGCAAAAAGCCGTTATAGAGCGTGCAATGGCACTATATAAAACCTATTTTAACGAAGGCCTTTCTATGACACCTCCGTTTAAGGGCACCGGAATTAAATATATAGAATTTGCCAAAAACGAGCCGGAGCTTTTCAAGCTTTTATTTATGGGCAGCGATGAAGACGAGCAAGCCTCGCACTTTTTCCCGGAAAAGGATGAAAACTTGCCTACCGTATTAGCTGCGATTGAAAACAGCAACGGAATAAGCGAAGATAGAGCCCGATACCTTTATAACCACCTTTCGGTCTACGCACACGGACTTGCAGTTTTATATGCCCAGCGAAGGTGTGTATTCACAATGGAGGACGTAAACCGCATGTTAAGCGAAGTGTTTTTTGCGCTATTGGGAGGTAGTAATGAATAACATAATTGAGATAAACGGACTCAACAAATCTTTCGGCGAGGTACACGCCGTAAAGGATTTATCATTTAGAGTAAAAACCGGTGAGCTGTTTGCTTTTTTGGGTGTTAACGGCGCGGGCAAATCAACCGCCATCAACATTATGTGCGGTCAGCTTAAAAAGGACAGCGGCAGCGTAATAATAGATTCGCATAATGCCGAAACCGAAGCCAACCTCATAAAATCAAAGTTGGGAGTAGTTTTTCAAAACTCTGTGCTTGATTCCGCCCTTACAGTGCGTGAAAATCTTGAGAGCCGCGCCGCGCTTTACGGAATAACCGGAAAGGATTTTAAACAAAGGCTTACAGAGCTTGCAAACCTACTGGATTTTTCCGACCTGTTATCGCGCACCGTTGGAAAGCTTTCGGGCGGTCAGCGCCGCCGCATTGATATTGCGCGCGCCCTGCTTCACAGACCTAAAATACTGATTCTTGACGAGCCCACCACCGGTCTTGACCCACAGACCAGAAAAACACTTTGGGACGTTATAAGCGGTCTTCGCAAGAGCGATAATATGACCGTGTTTCTTACCACCCACTATATGGAGGAGGCCGCCGACGCCGATTACGTTGTAATTCTTGACAGCGGCAAACTGATTGCAGAAGGTTCGCCGCTTGAGCTAAAAAACACCTATACCGGCGACTTTATTACACTTTACAATACTGACGAGGAAGCCGTAAAGACACTAACGCTGCCGTATGAGCAGTTGCGTGACGCATATAGGCTTTCGGTGCCCGACACAGCGGCAGCCGCCGCACTTATAACAAAGCACCCCGAGGTGTTTTGCGATTTTGAAATTACCAAGGGCAAAATGGACGACGTGTTTTTGGCCGTTACCGGTAAAAAGTTGACGGGAGGAAGCGAAGAATGAAGACTCTTTGTGCGCTGATAAAGCGAAATATTAAACTGTTTTTTAAGGACAAAGGAATGTTTTTCACCGCCCTTATCACACCCGCTATACTGCTTGTGCTTTATGCCACCTTTTTGGGAAATGTTTATAAGGACAGTTTTTTATCGGCTTTGCCCGAAGGACTTTCGCTTGCCGAAAAGCTTATAAACGGCTGCGTAGGCGGCCAGCTTGTTTCCTCTATTCTGGCAGTTTCGTGCGTTACTGTTGCCTTTTGCTCGAATATGCTTATGGTACAGGACAAGGCAAGCGGAAATATTAAAGATTTAACCATAGCACCTATAAAAAGCTATACTCTTGCGTTGGGTTACTACTTTGCAACACTTGCCTCAACCCTTATAATATGCCTTTCGGCAACTGCTATATGTCTTGTTTACGTTGCGTATATCGGCTGGTATATGGCCGCCGCAGACGTACTGTTTTTACTGCTTGACGTTGTGCTGCTTGTGCTTTTCGGCACGGCGCTTTCAAGCATTATAAACTTCTTTTTATCGACACAAGGACAGATTTCGGCCGTAGGAACGGTAATAAGCTCGGGTTATGGGTTTGTTTGCGGCGCCTATATGCCTATATCACAGTTTTCAGAAGGTCTGCAACGGGCAATATCCTTTTTGCCCGGAACTTACGGCACGTCGCTTATACGAAACCACGCTATGCGCGGCGTGTTTGAGGAAATGAGGTCGGCAGGCTTCCCCGCAGATGTTGTTGATAAAATAAAGGACAGCATTGACTGTAATCTGTATTTCTTTGATAACAAGGTATCTATAAGCACAATGTATTTATTTTTGGGTGTTACGGTTTTTATCCTGATTTCGGTTTACGTATTTATGAATTATATTAAATATAAAAACAGCAAAGGAAATAAAGGGTAAAAACACGCTTGAAAGAATGGCATATTTAAAATTAAAAAACCGATAAGCACTAGGCTTATCGGTTTTATTTTATTTAGGAAGTCTTCCGTAAAGCGCCGTCATTTCTCGCAGCACCTCGGCAAGCCAGTCGTTTATACACTCGCCCTTAATTCTAAAGCGCCAGTTGTCCCCAAGCGTTGACGGCGTGTTTATACGCCCCTCACTTCCGAGACCAACAAGGTCGGGCATCATTAAAATGCAGGTATCTGCAACCGACATCTGCGCCGCGCGCATCATCGGCCAACAAAGGCTTTCGCCCTCGGGCACGCCTAAATACTTGTACGCATTCTTCACGTCGTCACCGGGCGCCGAGGTCATCCAACCGTTTATTGTGTCGTTATCGTGAGTTCCGGTGTAAACTACGCACTTTCGGGGGTAGTTGTGCGGCAGATAATCGCTTTCTTCGCGGCTGTCAAAAGCAAACTGCAGCACCTTCATTCCGGGGAATCCGGAATTTTTAAGAAGCCTTAACACCTCGGGCGTCAAAAAACCCAGATCCTCTGCTATTATGGGCAGATCTCCGCCAAGCTCCTCTTTAAGCGCGCGGAAAAGCGCCATTCCCGGACCTTTTCTCCAACGTCCGCCCTTGGCGTCCTTATCCCCGTAGGGTATAGCATAAAACGACTCCAATCCGCGAAAATGGTCAATTCTTACTACGTCATAAAGCTTTAGTGCAAATGAAAGTCGGCGGCACCACCAGGAAAAGCCGTCCTTTTTCATAAAAGCCCAGTTATAAAGCGGGTTACCCCAAAGCTGTCCCTCGTCCGAAAACGCATCGGGCGGGCAGCCGGCAACCTCTTTGGGTGCAAGGTCGGCGCCCAGCATAAACTGTTCAGGTTCGCACCACACGTCTGCGCTATCGTATGCTACGTATATCGGTATATCGCCTATTATTTCTATTCCGCGCGAATTGGCATAATTCTTTATTGCACGCCAGCCCTCGGAAAACTTGAACTGCACAAATCTGTAAAAATCGGTTTCGCGCGATAGTGCTTTAGCGACCGACTCCATAGCCTCGTCTTGGCGGCGGCGAAGCGGCTCGGGCCACTCGTACCACGCGGTGTCACCGCGGGCATTTTTTATTGCCATAAAAAGCGCGTAATCGTCAAGCCAGTGCGCATTTTCGCGGCAAAATGCCATATAATCTTCATTTTTTTCAAAGCGTTCGAACGCCAACCACAGCATACTTTTTCTGTTTTCATAAAGCTTTCCGTAATCGACGTGTTCGGCGTCCGTGCCGAAATCAAAACTTTTTGCCTCGTCCTCGGTCAAGAGTCCCGTATCTATCAGCGCCTGAGGGTCGATAAAATACGGGTTGCCCGCATACGCCGAAAACGACTGGTACGGCGAATCGCCGTAGTTTGTGGGACTAATCGGCAAAATCTGCCAATAGCTTTGTCCCGCCGCCTCCAAAAAGTCCACAAAACGGAAGGCCTCTTTTCCGAAATTTCCTATACCGTATTCCGACGGCAGAGAAAAAATCGGCATTAAAACACCACTTTTTCGCATAAAACTATCCTTTTACAGCTCCCGAAAGCACACCCTTTATAATGTGCTTCTGACAGAGAAAATAAATCGTAACAATGGGCAGCAGACAGAGAACGATAAGCGCCATTGTAGCGCCGTAGTCAACCTGTCCATAGCTTCCCTGCAGGTACTGGATATGAATGGGTATGGTTTTATAAAGCGTTTTATCCAGTACGAGGTAGGGCAACAGATAGTCGTTCCACACCCACATTATTTCCAAAATTCCTACCGAAATATAGGTCGATTTCATAATGGGTGCATCCACCAGGAAGAAGGTTTGAAGCGGTGTGCAACCGTCTATAGTTGCCGCTTCTTCCACGTCCATCGGTATGCTTTTTACAAAGCCGCTGAACATAAACACCGCAAGTCCCGCACCAAAGCCCAAATAAATTATTGGGATAGTGAATGGGGTATTTAGGTTAAGCTTATCGGCTGTGCGCGAAAGCGTAAACATAACCATCTGAAACGGTACTACCATTGAAAAGATACAAAGATAATATACCACACGGCAAAGCGTGCTGTCAACACGGCTTATATACCACGCCGCCATTGACGTGCAAAGCAGTATAAGCGCCACCGAAAGCACCGTTATAATAATGCTATAAAACACCGAATTGTAAAACGGATAACCGCCAAAGGTGATACCCTTTATAAAATTTCCAAAGCCTATAAAGGTCTCGTCGGTGGGCAGCGAAAAGAGGGAGGATTTTATTGCATCGTTGTTTTTAAAGGCGTTATAAAGAACGACTACTATAGGCATTACCCACACCGCCGACAGCACCGTAAAAAAGGTTGAAAGCAGGCTTTTTTGTAAAGAGCCTTTATTGTTATCTCCTACCATTATTCCTGCACCTCCCTGCTTCGTGTGAAGTAAAGCTGTGCAAGTGCTATTACCACTACAATAAAGAAGAAAATAACAGCCTTTGCCTGACCGACACCCATATTTGTCGTGCTTTCGTAAAAGGATTTATAAATATTAAGCGCCAGCATCTGTGTTCTGTCAAAGGGTTTTCCGTCGGTAAGCGCCAGGTTTTGGTCAAACAGCTTAAACCCGTTTGTCAGGGTTAAAAAGGTACATATGGTTATTGACGGCATAACGGTCGGAATCGTAATATGGCGCATAAGCTGCCACGAACTCGCGCCGTCTATTTTTGCAGCCTCGATATACTCGCCCGGAACGTTTTGAAGCCCCGCAACGTAGATTATCATCATATAACCTATCTGCTGCCACGATACGAGAATTACAAGCCCCCAAAAGCCGTAGGTAGCATTGAGCGCCAAAGACGAGCCGAGATATTCTATGATTATTGCATCCAGAATTATCTTCCATATATATCCAAGCACAATGCCGCCTATAAGATTCGGCATAAAAAATATCGTGCGGAAAACGTTAGACCCGCGTATACCTTTAGTGAGCGCAACCGCTATTAAAAAAGCTGCAAGATTTATTACTATTACCGACACCACGGTAAACAGCGTGGTAAATCCGGCAGCACGAAAAAAGGAATCGTCCTTAAACGCGGCTACGTAATTGTCTATTCCCGCAAAGGTAGTAAACCTTAGCGTCCTGAAACGGAAAAAGGACAGATAAATTCCCCATATAAACGGCCACACAAAGCCAATACAAAACGCCAGAACGGTAGGCAGCAAGAACACGGCGCCGTACTTTCTGACGGCGCGCCGCTGGCTTTTGTTGGCTATGGCGGACGAATTAAATTTTTTAGCCTTTTTCAAAAAGCTTCCTCCTTTTTAGTGTTCATACCCTTGGGAAAATCACCCAGCTTTCCCAAAGGTATGAAGTTTTAAAAAGGGACGGGCAGTACGCCCGCCCCAAAAATATTACTGCTTGGAAAGCTTATATTGCTCTGCCCAGCCGTCAACAAATGCCCGTTTTACGGCCTCCCAGTCGCCTGTTCCTGCAGAATATGCAGCAAGGGCATCTACAACGCCGCTGCGCCAGGTTTCAACGTTGGGTGTGTGGTTGAACGCCCAGGACACGTTGTAGCGTCCCTCTTCAACATACTGATTCATTATATTACAGAGCACGTTGTCTACTTCCTTTGCCGACTTAAAGGGCGAAACAAAGCCCATATCCTCGGCGAGAGCGCGGGTGCCCTCGTCAGAGGTTACAACCCACTTTAGAAAATCGAGCGTTGCGGTTATATCCTGCTCGCTGGCGGTCTTATTAACCGCCCAATAGTTTTCGGTGCCGCAGCAAAGTCCCTGCTTTTCATCGTTAACACCGAAATAAATGGGCAGATAACCGATGTTTTCGTCACCGATATCGGCAATGTTACTGTATTCCCAGGTTCCGTTCTGATAGAATACGGCCTTGCCGGCTTTAAATTCTGCCGCGGCATCATTTTGCTCGTTGGTGAGTGTTGTAGGTTCGATAGTAGAATTATTAATATAAAGGTCCCAAATATTCTTAAATTTATCCATATAGGTCCCTTTAATTGCCTCGGGCTGCTTCTTTATGGCGTCAGCCTCAAATTCATAAAACAGCGGCAGATTTGCCAAATGGCCCGAAAAACGCCAGCTGGACGATGATGCAAGTCCCGCCGAGGTGAACGCCGAAAAACCGAGTTCGTCCTTGCGCGCAGTTATCGACTCTGCAACCTCCCTTAGCTTATCGTAGGATGTGATATCCTCGATTTTATATCCCGCCTCCGAGAGCAGCTTTTTGTTTACTATAAGACCGTAACCCTCGTAAACGTAAGCTACCCCGTAAACCGCGTCGCCGTCTTTTATGGCAAAATCGTCACTTGTGAGTTCCTTATACACGTCGCTGTCCTTAAGGTCAAGACAGTAGTCGCCCCAGCTTTCGAGCGCGATTTGTCCGCTTATCTGGAACAGCGTAGGTGCAGAATCCTTATCAATTTCTGCGGTTAGTGTTTCCTCATACTTACCCTCTGCGGCTGTAACAACCTTTACCTCCGTGCCGGTGGCTTCGGTATATTTTTTAGCTAAGCTCTGCCAAGCGGCATCCTGCTCGGGCTTAAAGTTAAGATAATATACCTTGCCCGCCTCGACCGTCTTCTCTCCGCAGCCTGCAAACAGGCAGCAGACAAAACAAAGACATAAAATAATGGATAAAATCTTTTTCATTTTCTTCCTCCTGCTAATAATATTAGATGACCATCGGGCATAATTATATCATTAGTTTTGTGCAAAAACAACAGAATTATGTTGTTAAAAAAGTAATATTTTGGTGCATTTTATCAAATATTCCATTATTTCCACGAATAAACAAAAATGACACAATATTCCTCTTTCGGTTATCAATACATATTATTATCAGGTGTGTGCCGTTTATACCGTAAAGGGCATAAAAATAACCCCATCCTTCGATGGGGTTGTTTGTTACTAAGATGACTGCAAAGAATCTACAAACTGCCGTGCCGCGCGCGGAGAGCGTCCGCCGCGTTCAAGGGCAAAGCGTTCAGCATCCTTATAAAGCTGTTCGGGCTCAAAATCGAGTCCGCGAGCCACCGCAAGGCTACGCACAATATCGAGATACGTCGCCTTGTCCGGGCGGCTGAAGGTTATCCTTATTCCAAATCGGTCGGAAAGCGACAGTATTTCCTGCAGGGTGTCGTTAAAGTGGATATCGTCCCCTTCGCGGTCTGTAAAGCTTTCCTTTACGAGGTGGCGGCGGTTGCTTGTGGCATAGATTACCACGTTTTGCGACTTCGCCGAAACACTGCCCTCTAAAATAGCCTTTAGAGCGCTATAGTTATCGTCGTCCTTACCGAACGACAGGTCATCTATAAACAGTATAAATTTAAGCGGGTTTGCATTAAGCTCGTCAAGTAATGCGGGAATCGCGTGAAGCTGCTCTTTGCGCACTTCAAGTATACGAAGCCCCTCACCGTACAGCTCGTTTACTATCGCCTTTACGGTTGAAGATTTTCCCGTTCCCGCGTCGCCCGTAAGCAATATGTTTGCTGCGGGCTTGCCATCGAGCAGGGCGCGGGTATTATCAAGAATAATACCCTGTTCGCGCTTGTAGTCTACAAGAGACTCGAGGCTTACGGGGTCCGGATGGCATACCGGTGTTATTTTATTGTCGGCAGACAGATAAAACATTCGGTACTTTGCGTATATGCCGTAGCCATATTTTCCTATATTGGCGGCGCGGCCGAAATACACGTCCGATAAATCGTCGTTACCGGTTGCAAAGCGGGGCAACTGTTCCCCACCTGCAAGTCCGTCACACAAAACATCACCCGTAAGCGCCGCAACCTGCGATAAAACCACAAGCTCTCTCTTGGTAGCGCTTAATACATACTCGTCGGTTTTTTCGCCACTGCCTACCGCACGAATATAGACGTTTTCATCGTTGTTAACGAGAGAAGACAAATGCTCGTACAGGTTTCCGCCCACCGAATATAGCCTATGCACAAATTCGGCATACGCGTCGGTCACGGCAAGCGAAGTATCCCCCGCTGCGCGAAGGTCTATAAATTTTAGCAAAGCACAAAGCGTTTCGTCGGCTAAAATCGCACGAAACACCGAAAGCGAATGCAGTCCGCGCGATAGTTCTGACAGTTTCATAAAAAACACCTTAATTCAATGTTGCGCCGGTAGCGCCGCTTGAAACGGCAGCCGCATATCTCTTTAAATATCCCGAAAGCGGCTTTGTTTTGGGCACAAAGTTTTTCATACGGCTTTCAAGCTCGTCATCCGATATCTTAAGTTCAAGACGGTTTTCGGGGATATTGATGCTTATAATATCGCCCTCTTTTACAACGCCTATAACGCCTCCGCTTGCAGCCTCGGGCGAGACGTGGCCTATGCACGCGCCGCGAGTAGCACCGCTAAAACGTCCGTCGGTTATAAGCGCAACGCTGCTGCCAAGCCCCATACCCATAATAGCCGAGGTGGGGTTAAGCATTTCGCGCATGCCGGGGCCGCCTTTCGGTCCTTCGTAGCGTATTACAACAACGTCGCCCGCCACGATTTTGCCGGCGTTTATGGCCGCCTGGGCATCCTCTTCACAGTCAAACACCCTTGCAGGGCCTTCGTGTACCAGCATTTCGGGTAGCACTGCCGAGCGTTTTACAACGCTGCCGTCGGGTGCCAAATTACCCTTAAGCACCGCAATTCCGCCCGTTTCACTATACGGATTTTCCACGGGGCGAATTACTTCGGTGTCAAGATTTACACAGTTTTCTATGTTTTCGCCCACCGTTTTTCCGGTTACGGTCATGCAGTCGGTGTTAAGGAGACCTTTTTTATTAAGCTCGTTCATAACGGCGTAAACACCGCCCGCCTCGTCAAGCTCCTCCATATAGGTTCTGCCTGCGGGAGCAAGGTGACAAAGGTTGGGTGTCTTTGCGCTGATTTCGTTTGCAATATCCAAATTAAGCTCTACGCCGCATTCGTGCGCTATTGCAGGAAGATGCAGCATACTGTTGGTTGAGCAGCCAAGCGCCATATCTACGGTGAGCGCGTTCATTAAAGCCTTTTCGGTCATAATATCGCGCGGACGGATATCCTTCTTTAGCATATCCATAACGGCCATACCCGCGTGCTTTGCAAGCTCAATACGCGCAGAGTAAACGGCGGGAATAGTTCCGTTTCCGCGAAGTCCCATTCCAAGTGCCTCGGTTAAGCAGTTCATAGAGTTTGCGGTGTACATACCCGAACAAGAGCCGCAGGTAGGACAGGTTTTGCACTCATATTCACGAAGCTTTTCGTCCGTCATTTTGCCGGCTGAATATGCGCCTACCGCCTCGAACATACTTGAAAGGCTGGTCTTTTTTCCCTCTACCTTTCCTGCAAGCATAGGTCCTCCGCTTACGAAAACGGTGGGAACGTTTACACGCGCCGCCGCCATTAAGAGGCCGGGAACGTTTTTGTCGCAGTTGGGCACCATAACTAGTCCGTCAAAGCCGTGCGCCAAGGCCATAGCCTCGGTCGAGTCGGCAATAAGGTCACGTGTTACGAGGGAATATTTCATTCCGGTGTGTCCCATTGCAATGCCATCACAAACGGCTATTGCGGGGAACACGATAGGTGTGCCGCCCGCCATTGCAACGCCCAGCTTTACGGCGTCAACTATCTTATCTATGTTCATATGTCCCGGCACTATCTCGTTATACGAGCTGACAATACCGATTAGCGGTCGGGACTGCTCCTCCTCGGTCAGTCCCAACGCGTGAAAAAGGCTTCGGTGGGGTGCGTTTTGCACGCCCCTTACAATTTCTTCTTTAGACATATAAATATCTCCTATTAGTTGTTGATAAGCTTGTCCTCGTCGCTCCAACTATAAAGCTTACGGATATCGGCACCAACGATTTCGGACGGATGCTCACTTGCAAGCTTTCTCATTGCGCCGAAGTGAACCTGTGCACCGGCGTCGGACATATCCAGCAAGAAGTCCTTGGCAAAGGTACCGTCCTGAATGTCGGAAAGAACCTTTTTCATAGCCTTTTTGGTGTCCTCGGTTATAATCTTCGGTCCTGTTATGTAGTCGCCGTATTCTGCGGTGTTGGAGATGGAGTAGCGCATTCCTGCAAAGCCACTCTGATAAATAAGGTCAACAATAAGCTTCATCTCGTGAATGCACTCGAAATATGCGTTGCGGGGGTCGTAACCGGCCTCAACGAGGGTTTCGTAGCCAGCCTGCATAAGTGCGCAAACACCGCCGCAAAGAACAGCCTGCTCACCAAAGAGGTCGGTTTCGGTTTCGGTGCGGAAGTTGGTTTCAAGAACGCCTGCGCGTGCGCCGCCGATACCGAGAGCGTAAGCAAGACCGATATCCCAAGCGTCGCCGGTAGCGTCCTGCTCAACAGCGATAAGGCACGGAACACCCTTGCCTGCCTGATACTCGCTTCTTACGGTGTGGCCGGGGCCCTTGGGTGC
>JAZUOJ010000022.1:0-9615 GCA_045604625.1 Acutalibacteraceae bacterium
ATAAAATCAGGGTCGGGCTGACCGGCGGTGTAAAGATTCTCCGAAATAAGCTCGTCGGTTATGCTGTCTGCCGGCACACCGGACTCGACTATTTTCTTAACTGCGGTGGTAATTTCGTCCCTGCCGCCGTAGTTTACGGCGATATTAAGGTGCATTCCGGTAAAGTCCTTAGAATCGTCTTCGGCCTTTGCCATAAGCTCCTTTATATCCTCGGGCAGACGTTCTCTGCCACCGATGAACTGAAGCCTTATGTTTTCGTGTTTAAAGTTTTCGGTATCCTTTAGGTACTGACGGAGAATGCCCATAATATTGTCTACTTCCTCTTTAGGCCTTTTCCAGTTTTCGGTCGAAAAAGCGTAAACCGTCATATACTTTATGCCGATTTTATTTGCATAGCGTGCAATATCCTTAAAGGTTTTTGAACCCGCCGCGTGTCCTGCGGTGCGGGGCAGATGACGCTTCTTTGCCCATCTTCCGTTTCCGTCCATTATTATGGCGATATGGTTGGGCAGTATGCGCTCTCTATCTTGTTTCTTTTTAAAAAGTGACATAATTCTCCCACTCTCAAAAACCCACCAGACGGGTACCATCTGATGGGAGTTGAGCTATATTTCCATTATTTCCTTTTCCTTTTTCTCGGCGTTTACGTCGATCTGCTTGCAGAACTTATCTGTAAGCTCCTGTACGTCCTTCTCGCCTGCTGCCTGATCATCCTCGGTAATTTCGTTGGACTTGCGCAGCGCCTTAATCTTTTCTATCGAATCGCGGCGAATGGAACGAACGGCAACCTTGCTGTCCTCAGCCATTTTGCGGATATCCTTTGCCAGTTCACGACGACGCTCCTCGGTAAGCGGGGGGAACACAAGACGGATAACTCTGCCGTCGTTGTTGGGGTTGATGCCGAGGTCCGAAGTGTTAATAGCCTTTTCAATCTCCTTAATAGTGGAGGCGTCCCAAGGCTGAATCTGTAAAAGTCTGGGTTCAGGAACCGAAACGGCAGCCATCTGGTTTATGGGTGTGGGTGCACCATAGTAATCAACCATTATACGGTCAAGCACCGACGGGTTAGCACGTCCTGCACGAACGGTGCCGAAATCGCGGTCGAGAGCCGCCAATGTTTTTTCCATCTTTTCTTCACAGGTCAGTAAAATTGTATCCATATTATTTTCCTCCGTTTTATTACGATACGATAGTTCCGTTGTGGTCACCCTGCATTGCGCGGACAATGTTCTTCGGATCGTTAAGATTAAATACCAAAAGCGGTATATTGTTATCCATACAAAGCGATGCTGCCGTGCTGTCCATTACGTGCAGACCGTCTTTAAGAACGTCTATAAACTTAAGTGTGTCATATTTTTTAGCGTTCGGGTTGGTTTTGGGGTCGCTGTCATAAACGCCGTCAACGTTTGTAGCCTTAAAGATAATATCGGCGCCAATCTCAACAGCACGTAATGCTGCAGCCGTATCGGTCGAGAAGAAGGGGCTTCCCGTTCCGCAGCCGAAGATTACTACCCTGCCCTGCTCCAGATGTGCAACGGCATCGCGCTTTGTAAACGGCTCTGCTATCTGACGCATCTCTATAGCGGTCATAACGCGGGCGGGGGTACCAAGCTGTTCAAGCTCGTCACAAAGTGCAAGCGAATTTATTGCGGTTGCAAGCATACCCATATGGTCGGCACGGGTGCGGTCCATATTTCCGCTTGAACGTCCGCGCCAGAAATTTCCGCCGCCTATTACAATGGCAACCTCAACCCCCATATCGACGCATTCCTTAACACATTTGCAGACAGAGTTTACAACCGAAAAGTCAAAACCCATTTTATTATCACCGGCCAAAACCTCGCCGCTGAGCTTTAAAAGTACGCGTTTGTATATCGGTTTCACAACAACACACCCTTAATATAGTTTTATATATTATATATTACAATATAAGCCATTTAAAGTCAATTAAAAAACAATAAACACGCCCCTCGTTTTGGACATTACTTTATGTCCTTTCGAGCGACGTTTATATTTATTTCCCTTTTCGGTACTTTTCCGCCTGAAGATTAAACATATAAGCATACTTTCCGTTTTGTGCCATTAGTTCTCCATGCGTACCTATTTCGATAAGCCTACCGTCATCGAACATATAAATTCGGTCAGCGTGGCGGGTAGTTGAAAGTCTATGCGATATAAAAATAACGGTCTTTTCCCCAGCATATTCGGTTATACTGCGGTTAAGCTCGTATTCCGCGTCTGGATCAAGCGCACTTGAAGGCTCATCCAGTATTATCAAATCGGCATCCTTATAAAATGCGCGTGCTATGGCAACCTTTTGTTGCTCGCCGCCCGAAAGCACGGTGCCCGAATCGTAAAATTCACGGGTAAGCTGTGTGTTAAGTCCGTCCGGAAGACTTGAAAGCTTTTTTCCGAATGTGCTCTTTTCGAGTGCTGATTTAATTTTACGTGTATCTTCCACGTCACACTCTCCGCCCGCCACGTTTTCGGCAAGGGTGGATGCGAATATACGATAATCCTGAAAGACAGCCGCCACTCGGCTTCTTAAGCTTTCAAGGCTGTATTCTTTTATGTTTTCGCCGTTGTAAAGTATTTCGCCGCGTGTGGGGTCGTAAAGACGCATTATTAGCTTGGTGAGTGTGGTTTTACCCGCACCGTTATAACCAACTATTGCGATTTTTTCGCCCTTGTTTATTGTAAGGTCAACACCGTTTAAAGCTTCGGTTGCACCATCATTATAGGCAAATCCCAAGCCACTTATAGTAAGGGACTCAAAGCTGTCTGCGGTTTTTTGTCCGTCGGCAATCTTAGACTGACACTTTACAAAGCCCTGCACCTTTTCTATAAAAATTGCGTGCTCGTGGAACTTTTGGAATCTTGTTACCAAATCGCGCAACGACCACGACAGACGCCAAATACTTCCCATTGCAACCGAAAAGGCCCCAAGTGTAAGTTGACCATTCATAACCTTATACAACACAAAAATAAACAGTCCTGTTTCGCCAAAAAGCATTACGGTGTTTTGCAAAACCGAAAGCACGGCCCGCTTTGTTGAATACTTTTTTACTACTTCATTACGTTTTTCGGTATTGCGTATATATTCTGCGTAAAGGCTTTCGCTAACGCGCGTAGCACGAAGCTCCTTAGCATAGTCGGGCAACATAAACACCCTGCGGATATAGCCGTCCTTTCGGTTAAGGGGATTATCCTCATCAGCAAACTTCAAATACTGTTTATTATAGGCTACGGTAAAAAAGATTCGACACAACGCAAGCACAAAAATTACCGTCGCCATTATACCGTCAACACTGAAAAGAATGCTCGTTACCGCAAGCGAAGAAACAATGCGGTTAATTATGTTGCAGGTGTCGGTCATCAGTTGCGTAGCGCGACTATACGCCTCATCCATTGACCATATAAAGTCATTATAAAACTGTGGATTATCATAACGATCCAAATCCAGTGAAACCGCCTTACGGAACATATCACTATGAAGTGCAATGTGCAGTCTCTCATTGGCGGCGGGAATATACACCTGCCAGTACCACTTTTCATAGAAATAGTAGAGCGTGCGGTAGACAGTATAAACCACCATCATTTTTAATGCGGTGTGAAAAATTTCCCCTCCCGATACGGTGCCAGCGCTTATGTAATCGTAAAGTTTTTTAATATACATAATTTCGACTGCGCCGTTAATACCCATCAATACACCTTGTAGCACGGTCAAAATAAGAAGGTCGGGAGTATAGCTAAAAATACGTTTATACATCCAAAAATTGCAGTTTATTACCGCACGGCGTGAAAGCTTACGTTTTTCTTTGCCCATTACTCCACCTCCGCATAGTTTTCTGCCTGACGGCGGAACATTTCGGCATATCGACCGTTTTTAGCCATAAGCTCTACGTGCGAGCCGCACTCCAGTACCTCGCCGTTTTCGAGCAGATAAATTCGGTCTGCCATAACGGCTGATGAAAGACGGTGAGATATAAATATCATACCACAATCTTTACAGGCCTCGTTCATCCGGTTATACATTTCATATTCGGCTATCGGGTCGAGCGCGCTTGACGGCTCATCGAGTATCACAAAACGATTTTGCTTTGAATACACGTGTGATATCGCAAGCTTTTGCTGCTCGCCACCCGAAAGCAGTTGGCCGTTATCATCAAATTCGCGCGTGAGAACCGTGTTCACGCCGTCCGAAAATGTCTGCGTTTTGTCGAAAAGTCCACTTTTTGTAAGCGACTCCAGTACAACTTCATTATCGCCCTCACGCAGCGGCCGAAGCATAACATTTTCCTTTACCGACAACGCAAAAATATGGTAATCCTGCATTACTGCGGCAAAGATATCGCGGTAGTCATCCACCGGAAACTCGCGTATTTCGGTGCCGCCGTAGGTTATGCTTCCCTCACAGTCATAAAGCCTTAGCAACAGTTTTGTAAGGGTGGTTTTTCCTGCGCCGTTATGACCGACTATGGCTATCTTTTCCCTTGCACCTATCTTCATATTTATGTTTTTTAAGGTGTATTCGCTTGCGCCGTCATAGCGGAAAGAAACATTTTTAAGCACTAAATCGCCATCGCAAGGCAAAGGCTTTTCACCGCTTTTAATGGCAGTTTCGTAGGATAAAAAATCACGTAAATTTTCAATGTAAAGCGCGTTTTCCTGAAAGCGCATTAAGACATTTGCGGAATCGGCCAGCGTCCAGGCTACCTGCCCTATCGAATCGATAACAACCACACCGTCTCCATATCCCATTTTACCCGAAACAGTTGTGTGATAAATAGCATACAGAAATGAACCCAGACAAGAAAAAAGTTCGCGCGCTTCAACCTCTATATACTGTAGTGCAGCTATAGACCAGCCGTACTTTTTTAGTATTTTTATATTTTCAACGCCTGCCTCATAAAAACGCTTCTGCAAAAGCAAAGGCATATTTGTAAGGCGCATTTCTTTTGCATAATCCGAAAGATAGAATGCTCGGCGGGAATAATCGCGTCGCCTGTTTACCTCTTTTGTATCCATAGTACGCTCATACCCCAGCTTATTAACACGTGCATTAAGCGGCGAAAGCAGAAGCGGAACAATAATAAACACAAGCAAAACAGGGTCAATAGAAATTAAAAGCCCTATATTAGCGGAAAAAGTTATGAAACGCCAAAGCGTACTGCAAACGGTGTTAATAACCGCATTTGTGCGGTTTTGACATTCGTCAACTGCCTTTTGAAGAATATTATAGTATTCTGGGTTTTCATACCGTGCAAGTTCAACCGACGCAGCCTTTTTATAAACCAGTTCATGTATATAACGATTGGCATTATTGTACCTTACGGCACACCAGCCGTGCGAAAGAAATCCTTGAAATCCAAATATTAAAACGCTTGCCAAAAGAGTACAAACGGCAAAAAGTGCAATGCTGCCAAAGTTTTTGCCCTCCTGTATTCCGTTAATAGCGTAACGGAACAAAAACGTGCCCGACAAAAAATTCATAACAGCGTTTAGCACTATCATTCCCAGTTCAACCAAAAGCAAACCGGGCGAGGCTTTATTGATAAGACGAAGAACAAAAAGATTGTCAGATATTATTCGCCGAAGCGGAAGTTTAAGTTTTAATACCTTTTCTTTCATCCTACCCACCCTTTGTAGCTTTTTTTAAATTATATTATCGTATATTGTGAATGTCAACAAAAAGCAATATGACATTTACTGAATGTCATATTTGCAAGATAACACAATATAATAAATTTGTCAAGCAGTAAATGTCAAATGAGGTTTTTATATGTTTAAAAATAAAACTGAAAACGGCAAATGTAACCTTTGCGGCGAAAAAATTTACGCCTACAGAAAAGCGAAAAAACCTAAAATGTCACAGCGAGCTTTGGCTGAACAAATGCAACTTAACAACATTGACATTGACAAAAATGCCGTTCAGCGAATTGAAAGCGGTCAGCGCTTTGTCACCGATATTGAATTAAAGATTTTGGCCAAAATTTTCGGTGTAAGCTGTGATGAATTATTGAAAGATTAAAACAACCTAGGGAAATACCCTAGGTTGTTTTTTATATATCGAAATATGCACGCGTGCAGGCTTTTTTGCCTTTGGAGTCGGCTACGGTAATTCTAAGGTATTTATGGGCAAAGCCAATATCAAGCACAGCCTCTGTGATTGTGTCCTCAACTTTGTAATCCAACCGCACGGCGCTGGCGCGGCTTTCGGAGAATACGCCGATTCTGCAGCAGGGCGAAGTGGATATATGCAGTTTTCCATCCTCAACATACGCGTCCTTTATTACCGGTCCCGTAGAAGCGTAAAAATCGCCGTTTTCAAGCGCTCTAATTACGTTTTCATACTTAAGGTCGGGCGAATAGACGTAGGTGCAGCCACCGAAGTGCTGATAATCTCTGTGGTTATCGTCACAGGCTGTAGCACCGCAAGCATTTCCGGCGCGCAGGTAACATTCATATTCGTACTCGGCGTCCCCGCTGAACAGCTCGGTATCGCAGCCGGTGTTATAAACCTCAAAAGCGTAAAGTCCTTTAAGGCCGCAAAAATCCTCCGGTTTTTGCATTGACCAACGCGGATGGTTATACTGACACAAAAATCCTGCTTCAGCCGCGTCGGATATAACCTTGTTTATACCATCGACACTGTGAACGCGGGTGAACGGAATAAACTCGGTTCTGTTTTTATCCTTGGAAATAAAATTAAGATGATAGGTACGGGTAGCAGGCCACTCGACATCCGGCTCGTTACAGTCGTATTCACTGGCGGTAAGCGGCAAAAAGTCTTCATCCTCAAGCTCGGGATGAGGCACAACAATTCGGTGGTCGGTATATGCTACGATGCTATAACCGTTAGCCTTATAAGCGTCCTTAATCTGCTCAGGGGTTAGCTGACCGTCCGAGAGGGTACTATGACAGTGCAAATTTGCTTTATAAGCCCTACAGTTTTGCGGGAACAGATATCTTCTTTCACTCATTTTTTTACGCTCCTTATATATCAAAATAGGCACGGGTCCAAGCCTTTTTGCCCTTTTCGTCTATAATTACTACTCGTATATATTCGTGTGGGAAATCAAGCGTGAAAACTTCGTAAGTAAAGTCATCGCTACCGTCGAAGCTATGCTTTACGGGGGATATTCTGCCCTCAGTAAATATTCCAATATGTGCTACGGGGCTGGTCTTTAGGTGAAGCTTGCCGTCTTCAACGTACATCTCTTTAATCTCGGGGCCGTTTGTGGCATAAAAATCACCGTCTTCTAAAGATTTCATAACGTCGTCATACGAAAGTGAGGGCGCGCTTATCATAGTCCAGCCGCCGAACTGCCAAAATTCATTATGATTATCGTCGCTTGCCGTAACGCCGCAAGCCCCGCCTGCGCGGATAAGCAGTTCGTATTCATAATCGGCCTCGCCGTTGAATTTTTCCAACTCGCAGCCGTAGTTAAACACCTCTAGCGCGAAAATTCCGCGAAGTCCAACTATGGCATTTGAGTCCTGCATAGACCAGCGCGGATGATTAACCTGACACAAAAATCCGTCGTCAAAACAGTCGGCAACAAGGCGGTTTATGCTTTCAATTTCATAGCCGCGCTCATAAGGTCCTTCGTTCTGGTGCGGATATGTGGTGCGGTTTTTATCCTTCGCTACAATGTTTATATGATAAGTCTGTGTTGAAGGCGATTCGGTACCGACCTTGTTTACGCTGATTTCGGTAGCCGTTAGGGGCAAAAAATCCTCGTCTGCCAGCTCATTATGCGGCACCATAACCTCGTGGTCGCTGTAGGCAACTATCTGGTAACCCTTGCCTTTATAGGCCTTTTTAATCTCTTCGGGCGAAAATTGTCCGTCCGAACAGGTCGTATGACAATGAAGATTTGCTTTATAGGTGTTTTCATATTTCGGCAGTATCTGAATTCGGTTTTGCGCCATAAAACACATCCCCTTTCATCCTTTTTCTTGATTATATGCCCAAAAAATTTTTAAGTCAACACAAATCTTTTACAAAACAAAAAAGACACCGCAAAAGCGGTGTCTTAAAATCTAATATGACTTATTTAATCATACCGGCAACTTCGTCAGCAAAGTTATCCTGACGCTTTTCAATGCCTTCGCCCTTTTCGAAACGAACGAAATCAGCAACCTTAACTGCAGCGCCGAGAGCCTTTGCAGTGTTCTCAACGTACTTACCTACGGTTACGTCGCCGTCCATAACAAACTGCTGCTCTACAAGGCAGTTTTCCTTGTAGTACTTACCGATCTTGCCCTCAACAATTTTTGCGAGAACAGCGTCGGGCTTGTTTGCCATTTTGGGGTCTTCCTTCATCTGAGCAACGAGGATTTCCTTCTCCTTCTCGATAACCTCTGCAGGAACAGAAGCCTCGTCAAGGAATGCAGGGTTCATAGCAGCAATCTGCATTGCTACGTTCTTACCCATGGTTACGAAATCAGCATTTGTTGCATCAACGTCGGTATCGAACTTAACCATAACGCCGATTTTGCCGCCAGCGTGTACATAGGTTGTAACAGCGCCTTCATAGCGAGCGAAACGACGAATCTTGATGTTTTCACGAACGGCAAGGAAAAGCTCCTGTACCATATCGGCAACGGTAACACCGTCTTCGGTGCAAGCGAGTAAAGCGTCAAGGTCAGCAGGGTTCTGCTTTGCAACAACGCCTGCAACGCGTGCAGCAAGTGCCTTAAAGCCGTCACTGTTAGCAACGAAGTCGGTCTCGGCATTGATTTCTACAACAACGCCTACACCGTCAACAACTGCTGCGTAAACAGTTCCTTCAGCGGCAATACGGTCAGCCTTCTTTGCGGCCTGTGCAAGGCCCTTTTCTCTTAAAAAGTCAATAGCTGCGTCAATGTTACCATCGGTCTCGACAAGTGCCTTTTTGCAGTCCATCATGCCGCAACCGGTCTTTTCGCGCAACGCCTGAACGTCTTTAGCGGTAAAAGCCATTTTTATTTCCCCCTATTAATTATTCAGCATCTGCTGTTTCTTCAGCTGCTGCATCTTCGGTCTCTTCAGCAGCGGAGCCCTGTGTGCCCTGTCTGCCTTCGATACCAGCGTTAGCAATGGTCTCGGCAATGAGCTTAACAGCGCGGATAGCGTCGTCGTTGCCGGGAATTACAGCGTCGATCTCGTCAGGATCGCAGTTGGTGTCAACGATAGCAATGATCGGAATACCAAGCTTCTTTGCTTCCTGAACAGCGATACGCTCCTTGCGGGGGTCAACAATGAAGAGTGCGCCCGGCAGTTTCTGCATATTTTCGATGCCGCCGAGGAACTTTTCAAGTTTCTCAATCTCAAGGTTGAGCTTAATAACTTCCTTCTTAGGAAGCAGCTCAAATGTGCCGTCATCTCTCATATTGCGGAGCTGTGCTAAACGGCTGATTCTGCGACGGATGGTGCGGAAGTTGGTGAGCATACCGCCGAGCCAACGTGCATTTACATAGGGCATTTCACAGTGGATAGCCTCTTCCTTAACAGAATCCTGTGCCTGCTTCTTGGTGCCTACGAAAAGGATATCCTTACCCTCTGCGGAAATGTCGCGAGCGAAGAGATAAGCCTCGTTAAGCTTCTTAACGGTCTTCTGCAGGTCGATA
>JAZUOJ010000023.1:0-3334 GCA_045604625.1 Acutalibacteraceae bacterium
CTACCGGAATCGAACCGATAACTAACCCTTAGGAGGGGTTTGTTATATCCATTTAACTAAGGGGGCATATAATCGGGAGCTTTCGCTCCCGATTTTTTATGCTAATTAAAACTGAATGCGTTCGCGAATGTAGGCGGCAACGTCCTCCATCTTAATACGAACCTGCTCCATAGTGTCACGGTCGCGTACGGTTACGCAGCCGTCATTTTCGGAATCAAAGTCGTAGGTGATGCAGAAAACAGTGCCGATTTCGTCCTCGCGGCTGTAACGCTTGCCGATAGAACCGGTTTCGTCAAAGTCAACCATAAACTCGGTTGCGAGCTCGTCGCGCAGAGCCATAGCCTTGTCCGAGAGCTTTTTAGAAAGCGGCAGTACAGCAGCCTTGAACGGTGCGAGTGCAGGGTGAAGCTTAAGCACGGTGCGCTTTTCACCATTAGATTTAATCTCTTCGTCGTAAGCGTCGCAAAGGAAAGCAAGTGTTACGCGGTCAGCACCAAGAGAGGGCTCGATAACGTAGGGGACGTATTTTTCATTTGTTTCGCTGTCAAAGAACTCCATCGATTCGCCGCTGTGGTTGGCGTGCTGAGTTAAGTCATAGTCGGTGCGGTCGGCAACGCCCCAAAGCTCGCCCCAGCGGAACGGGAATAGATACTCAAAGTCGGTAGTCGCCTTTGAATAGAAGCAAAGCTCATCCTTATCGTGGTCGCGAAGTCTTAGGTTTTCTTCGGTCATACCAAGGTCAAGCAGCCACTTTTTGCAGAAACCGCGCCAGTAATCAAACCACTCAAGGTCGGTTCCGGGTTTGCAGAAGAACTCAAGTTCCATCTGTTCGAACTCGCGAATACGGAAAATAAAGTTTCCGGGGGTTATCTCGTTACGGAACGATTTACCAATCTGTCCAACACCGAAAGGCATTTTCTTTCTGGTGGTGCGGCAAATGTTTTTAAAGTTTACAAAAATACCCTGTGCGGTTTCGGGGCGCATATAAAGGGTAGACGTGGAATCTTCGGTAACACCCTGGAAGGTCTTGAACATAAGGTTAAACTTGCGAATATCGGTAAAATCACCCGAACCGCAGGACGGGCAGGCAATTTTATGCTCCTTGATGTATGCCATCATTTCGGCATCGGTCCAGGAAGCAGGGTTGTCGGAAAGTCCGTTTTCTGCAACGTAGTCTTCTATAAGTTTGTCGGCACGGTGACGTGTCTTACATACCTTACAGTCCATAAGCGGGTCGGAAAAGCCGCCGAGGTGTCCTGAAGCAACCCAGGTCTCGGGGTTCATAAGAATAGCGCTGTCAAGACCTACGTTGTAGGGGTTTTCCTGCACAAACTTTTTCCACCAAGCTTTTTTGATGTTATTCTTAAGCTCAACACCAAGCGGGCCATAATCCCACGAATTGGCGAGACCGCCGTAAATTTCGCTGCCGGGATAAACAAAGCCGCGTCCCTTACATAGGGTTACTATGGTGTCCATTGTTTTTTCATTTGCATTCATTTATAAAAACCTCCAAAAGGCATAATACACAAATTATATAATAAACTTTCAGCGGTATAAAGTCAAGGCTTTTATGCCTTGCGCGGTTGACAATAAAGCGGTTTTTATTATATAATTTCGGTATGAAGAAAGGGGGAACCGAAACTATGTACGGTACTATTTTGTTCGATTTGGACGGTACGCTTACAAACCCCGCCGAGGGAATAACAAATTCTGTGGCGTATGCGCTTGCACGGTATAATATATCGGTAAGCGACAAACGCGAGCTTTATAAGTTTATAGGTCCCCCTCTTAGTGATTCTTTTTCGCAATATTATGGTTTTTCAAAGGATGAAGCCCTACGCGCTGTCGAAATATACCGCGAGTATTTTAGCGTTAAGGGACTGTTCGAAAACGAGGTGTACGACGGCATACCCGAACTTTTGGAGTCACTTAAGACCGACGGTAAAAAAATTGTGCTCGCAACCTCAAAGCCCGAAAATTTTGCCCTAGAAATACTTAAACATTTTGATTTATATAAATATTTTGATTACGTCTGCGGTGCCACAATGGACGGCAAAATAGGCGAAAAGGCGGACGTAATAAAATACGCCCTCGCTACCGCCGATATTAAAGACCTTAACAGTACGCTTATGGTTGGCGACCGTAAGTTTGATATACTGGGTGCTAAAGAGGTAGGTATGGCTTCTCTTGGCGTTCTTTATGGCTTTGGTGACAGAAAAGAGCTTGAGGATGCCGGCGCGACTTATATAGCCGAAACGGTAGAAGAAGTATTGAAAATAATAAAAGAGCAGTAGTTTCCTACTGCTCTTTATTTTATTCCTGAACGATTTTCTCTTTTCCACCCATATACGGACGAAGTGCTTCGGGTATGCGTACTGAATACTTTTCACCGTCAAACTCAAGGTTGTTTTCGAGGAATGCAATAAGCATTCTGGGCGGTGCAACAACGGTGTTGTTAAGTGTATGTGCAAGGTACTTTTTGCCGTCCTCGCCGCGAACGCGAATGCCAAGTCTTCTGGACTGTGCATCACCAAGGTTAGAGCACGAGCAAACCTCAAAATACTTCTGTTGCTTGGGGCTCCAAGCTTCAACGTCGTATGATTTTACCTTAAGGTCTGCCAGGTCGCCCGAGCAGCACTCAAGTGTGCGAACCGGAATGTCCAGCGAACGGAACAGTTCAACCGAGTAGCTCCACATCTTGTTAAACCAGTCCATACTTTCTTCGGGCTTGCAGATAACTATCATTTCCTGCTTTTCAAATTGGTGAATACGGTAAATGCCGCGTTCCTCAATTCCGTGTGCGCCCTTTTCCTTTCTAAAGCAGGGGGAATAGCTGGTAAGGGTTAGCGGCAGCTGTGCCTCGGGTGTGATGGTGTCTATGAATTTACCTATCATCGAGTGCTCCGAGGTGCCTATGAGATAAAGGTCCTCGCCCTCGATTTTATACATCATAGCGTCCATCTCTTCAAAGCTCATAACGCCGGTAACAACGTTTGAACGAATCATAAAGGGCGGAATGCAGTAGGTAAAACCTTTGTCAATCATAAAGTCGCGGGCGTATGCGGTAACCGCAGAATGAAGACGTGCGATATCGCCCATAAGATAGTAAAAGCCTTCGCCTGCAACACGACCGGCAGCCTCTTTATCAATTCCGCAGAACTTCTGCATAATGTCGGTGTGGTATGGAATTTCAAAATCGACCTGAGTCTGCTCGCCGTACTGTTTAACCTCAACGTTTTCGCTGTCATCGCGTCCCAGCGGAACCGATTCGTCGATAATGTTGGGTATCTTCATCATAACCTCGCGCAGGCGGTCGGTATATTCTGTTTCAAGC
>JAZUOJ010000024.1:0-2126 GCA_045604625.1 Acutalibacteraceae bacterium
CAGGCAGCAAGCGCGTATATTACCATATTGCCCTGAACACCGGTAAAGGTTATTTTGTTTTCGCCTTCGTTAAGCAGGAATTTATAAGGCTCGTTATAATAGCCGGCGGTATCGCAAATGCGCTTGGTCTGCTTTATAAATACCTCGCTTTGGTCGGGGGTAATGTCGTTGCCGAGCATATCCTGCTTAATTTCGGTTTCGTCACAAAATGCGCGTTCAAACGTCACGCTTGTTAAATCGTCAAACGGCTTTTGTCCGTTTATACGCATTTCGCGTTCGATTTTTGCAAGCGTGCCTTTTTTTGGCAAATATGTAATTTCAAGGTTGTAAAGGGCTTTTTTGTCGACCGTTATGCTTACGGTAACGTCCTTTCCCTCCTCTGACAGAACGCCGTCGGCGGGTATTTCGGCATAAAATGCCTTTTTTGCCTCGGCCTCTCCTGACATAGAGTTTATATAAGCGTAGTAGCTATCCTCGGAATCGCGTGTAGCCTCCGTGGAAGCGCTTAGCACTGCCTCATCGGCAGAAACGTACGGCGCGCCGCAAAACACGGTGGTGCATAGCAAAGCCGCCGTCATAAAAGACAGAATTTGTTTTTTCAAGACATAAACCTCCCTTTTAATGCAATTGTATCACAAAGAAAGTTTTTACAATATGCACAAAACCCGCTATTTATGTTGAAAATTTCTAACGAAAAAGTACATACCTTTGGTAGGAAAAGTCAATATACAATTGACAAATGAAGTGTTAGAATGACAATGGACCAAACTATAAAGGGAGGGCTTTATCTTGAAGTATGGTTTAATCTTGAAGAAAACTTTGGCGATAGTGCTGTCGGTACTTATTATAATAATGATGGTACCGCTTTCGGCTTTACTCGCCTTGGCAGACACCCAAACACTGCCCGTCACGTATGACACGGTGTATGAGGAAATCTGGTCAGCGATAGGCACAAAAACCGGTTGGTTTAATGCCGCATTCGGCGACGGTAATTTTGTGTTAAGCGGTGACGTTGACCGCTGGATTAGCGGCACCCAGTATGAAAGAAGCTGGAGCACCGAAAACGGTGAGGTTTGTTTTTCTGCTGAAACTGACGCTTCCATAACCGGTCAGCAGGCGACAAACGCTGATGACTGCGGTCACGCATTTAACAACAACTCGATAATCACGTTTAAGGATGCAAACTACAGCGGCGCCGTGGGCGTTCGTCTGTCTGAAGCAAGCGGATATATAAAGCTATCCTTCGTTGCACCCGAAAACGGAAAATATAAAATTGTTCCTCTGGGCATAACTGCCGCGGATGGTAAGTCTATGCTGTTGCAAAAGGGCAAGGACGGCGGAGCTGAGTTGGCTCACTATAACCAAACCCTTAGCATAACAAAGGGCGAACAGAGTCTGTTTAGCAAGACCTTAACGCTGGGCGACGGCTATGCCGATGCCACGGCCGATTTGCCGAGCGATTTAACGGTTGAGCTTGCAAAGAACGAAACCGTTGATTTTACCTTTACCACATCTGCCGATTGGGATATTACCCATCTTTTCGTAAACTTCGAGATTCAACTTATCGAACGCACAGCCGCAAAGGTTGAAAGTGTTAGCTTCCCCTCCGCTAACTATATAGTAGAAAAAAGTGATACCACACTTAATATCTCTCCGGTAGTGTTACCCTCCAACGCTGCCGATAAGACCGTTACATATACGGTTGAGGATGAAGACGTTTTGTCGGTTGATAACAGCGGTAACGTAACCCCCAAAGCCGCGGGTTACACCAAGGTTACCGTAACAACCACCGACGGACAAAAAACTGCCGAAACACTTGTATGTGTTTACGACAGCACGACCTCGTCTATATATAATGTAAAGGACTACTACGATGCAGCCGTTACAAGCATAGGCGACGTTACTGTAAACACCACTATAGATAATACGCTTACTACCCCCTGGCAGCCCGCTTATAAATCGGGCACAGGCTTTATTAAAACCGAAAAGGTTACCAAGGAGTTGTGGGGCGGCGTTAACTTTGGACTTAACTCCACACCGGCAAGTGCCGGCTCGCCCTTGCGTAACTGGGCATACGTTTCGCAGTATATGGATAGCGGACGACTTGTGAACGTTTTAAATTACGG
>JAZUOJ010000025.1:0-8123 GCA_045604625.1 Acutalibacteraceae bacterium
TGAGCTGCTTACCGGCCGCACGCACCAAATACGCGCACATTTAGCCTCGATAGGTCACCCACTTTTGGGCGACGGAAAATACGGCCAAAACGCAGATGACCGTAAAAAAGGCTTTAAGCATCAGGCGCTTTATTCCTATAAGCTTCGGTTTAACTTTACGACCGATGCCGGAATACTTGAGTACCTTAACGGCAAAACCTTTACCGTAGGGAAGGTTTGGTTTGCAGATGAACTGTTTTAAACGTTAATATCTATTGTTTGTCCGAGATGTTCGTACTGACGGTATTTAATACCTGCAGCATCGAACATCTTTTTTGATGCCTCGACGCCGTCGGTGCCGTCGTACTTGTTGTCGGCATAGATAAGCTCTTTTATGCCGGTTTGTATTATTGCCTTTGCACATTCGTTGCACGGGAAAAGCGTAACGTAAAGACGGCTTCCTTTAAGGCAGGTACCGCTATAGTTTAAAATAGCATTAAGCTCAGCATGGCAGACGTACATATATTTTGTATCAAGGGGTGCGCCTTCACGCTCCCAAGGAAAATCGTCATCGTTACAGCAGTGCGGCATACCGTTATAGCCAACCGACAAAATTTTATTTTCGTCGCTGACTATGCAGGCTCCGACCTGTGTTGACGGGTCCTTACTGCGCTTTGCCGAAAGCATTGCGATACCCATAAAATACTGATCCCAAGTAATGTAATCTTGTCTTTTCATAATAATCCCCTTTAAGTCTTATTTTTATTTAAACTTAAAACTGCCAAAGAAACAAGCGGGAAAACCGTACAGCATAAAAGTGCGGTATTTAAATCCTTGATTCCCGCTATAATGCCCGCAATCCAAGGACCAACCGAACAGCCCAAATCACCCGCCATAGCGAGCAGACTGAACATTGCGTTACCCCCGTGCGGGAATTTTGCGCTTGACATAGACAGAACGCCCGGCCACATTGCGCTGACACCCAGTCCGCACAAGGCACAGGCGAGAACAGCAATAATACTGTTATCGCAAAGCGAAGCCACAAGATAGGATGCAGCCGCAATTATGCTGCACACAATAAGAACCGATTTTATACCTATGCGGTCGGGTAAAATTGAATTTATTATTCTGCCCACACCCATACAAAACGCAAAGGCGCAGGGTCCTAAAAGGTCTCCCGTAAATTTCGATAGTCCCAGTCCCTGCTCGGCGAAGGTGGAAGCCCATTGTGACATTGCAAGCTCGCTGGCACCCGCCGAAAACATAAGAATAATAAAAAGTATGAAGGGGCCTGACCTAAACAACTGTCCTATGTTCATTCGCTGCTCGGGCGGCTCGTCCTCGACAATCGGGACTCGTAAAAAAGCCACCGCACAAACAAACGGTATTACCGACCAGCAAACAGCCGCAAAAGACCAACATTCTTTACCGAAAAACAGTATGGCCGCGGTAGTAACAAGCACAACCAAAATCTGTCCCCAGCAGTAAAAGGAATGAAGGAAGGACATAAACTTCTTTCCCATATCGCCCGAAATTCTATCCATTATCGGGCTTACAAATACTTCAATCAGACCTCCGCCGGCTGCAGAAAACAAAACTGCAATACATATACCTAAAAACGCGTTTGGTATAAGCCTGGGTAATATACCCAGCAACACAAGTCCGCTACCGCACAACAAATTTGCAAGCACAACCGAATACCTTGTTCCGATTTTTGCCGCAAGCTTTATTGAGGCAATATCAACACCCAACTGTACCGAGAAGTTTAAAAGTGTTAAGAAACCCAACTGTGCATAGGTAACACCGTAATCGGTATTAAACATAACAAACAGCAGCGGTAAAAAGTTATTTATTATCGCTTGAACTATGTAATCGGTATAACAAGCAATTCGGGTTTTACTGTAATTCATTATTTATATCGCTTATAATTCCTAAAAGTTCGTTGGGTGTGTTTATAATAAATCTTGCACCGTTTTCACGAAGCTCGGCTTCGTCGCGGTATCCCCAGGTTTCACCCACAGCAACAGCACCACTTCGAGTACCGGTAAGCATATCTATACCAGAATCGCCCACGAAGACACATTCCTCGGGTTTTACTGATAGCTTTTGCATTGTAAGCAGGGTGCCTGTCGGGTCGGGTTTTGCGGGAATGTCGTCCGCCTTGCCGCGTATTACGTCAAACACATCACCAAAGTATTTATTAACGATGATTTTTGATATATCATCATTCTTGTTTGTAACGACGGCGGTCTTTATTCCCCTTTCGCGCAGAGCCGCAATAAGCTCGGCAATACCGTCGTATGCTACGGTTTTGTCGCAATAATGAACGTCATAGTAGGCGACAAATTCCTTCTTTATTTTTTCAAAGGTTTCTTCATCTACGTTATGGTTCATAGCGCGAAGCAGCAAATCTACAAAACCATTTCCAACAAATATATTAAATTCTTCTTTTTTCCTCTTAGGAAAACCGTATTTTGAAATTACATTGTTTACCGCTTCGGAAAGGTCGGGAATTGAATCCACCAGTGTACCGTCTAAATCGAAAATAACCGCTTTAATCAAGAAACAACACCACTCAATTTTATATTTCATTATCTAAAATATTATATAATATAATCGCCTATCATTCAAGAAAAATATATTCTTTAGGACTTAATATATATTTTTTTAAAAAAACACTTGCAATATGTCGCGTTTTCTGCTATTATGTTATGGCTATCGTGAATTAAAGGAGGTGCAGACACATGGCAAAATGTGATATCTGCAGTAAAGAAATTGCATTCGGTATCAAGGTTTCCCATTCTCACAGACGTTCTAACAGAACTTGGAAGCCGAACGTTAAGCGTGTTAAGGCCATTGTAAACGGTTCTCCTCGTCACATTAACGTTTGCACCCGTTGCCTTCGTTCAGGCAAGGTTGAGAGAGCTATCTAACCAAAAAACTTTACTTGTAATTTAACCATTAAAAGCAGCCATAACGGCTGCTTTTTTGGTTTTAGGAGAATTTATTACCATATAAACAAAAGCCTTCCGACGGAAGGCTTTTAATTATTTTATCCAGCTTTGGTCGGTTTCTCTGCGGTTTGGTCGGGTCATTAAAAGTTTTACCGCCTCTGCCGCAGGAAGCCCCTCGTAGAGTATTTTATAGCAAAGACCTATTATCGGTAGGTCGGTATAGTATTCATTTTGCAGGGCATTTGCCGCCTTTGCGGCATAATATCCCTCAACCGTACCGACGTCGGCCAAGGCCTTTTCTACGGCTATACCGCGTCCCAGCATTTCACCGAAGCGGCGGTTTCGACTGTGACGCGAAGTACAGGTTACTATTAAATCACCCATACCGGTGAGTCCGGCAAAGGTACTCTCTCGCGCACCCATGCGGGTTCCGAGCCGGGCCATTTCGGTAAGACCGCGTGTCATAAGTGCGGCGCGGGTATTGTCGCCCAGCTCCATTCCGTCGCATATACCGACGGCAATAGCGATTATATTTTTAAAGGCTCCGCCTATTTCTACACCAAGCACGTCGTCGTTGGTGTATATGCGCAGCTTGTCGTTCGCCATTAGAGTCTGAACAAACTCGGCAGAGGTGCGGTCATGCGATGATGCGACAAGCGAGGTTTCTATCCCGCGGGCGACCTCCTCAGCGTGTGACGGTCCCGAAAGCACGGCGGTTTTCCTGTCGGGCAGTTCGTCCTCTATTACCTGCAAAAGCGTGCAAAGGGTATCGTATTCTATTCCCTTTGAAACGTTTACCACAATACCGGTATTTTTTATATCGCGCAGACGTGCAGCCGTTTGCCGAACCGCGTGTGACGGTGTGGCTATTATCGTGATATCCGAGCCCTCAACCGCGCCTATGTCGGTAGTAATGCTAATACCCTCGGGAATTTTTACCCCGGGCAGCAGTTTTTTACTTTCACGGGTTTCAAGAAGTGCAGAAACCTCCGTTTCAAATGGGGACCAAACGGTTACCTCGCACCCGTTTTCGTGAGCGACGAGAGAAAGCGCAAGCCCCCAACCGCCTGCGCCTAAAACAGAAACCTTAGACATTGTATTTTCTCCTTTTCTCATAACAAGTCCTTGTCTTTATTTACTTTTTCTTTACGGTCAACCTTTTTTCCTCGCCCTTAACAAGACGCTTAATATTTTCCTTGTGTTTTATAAACACAAACGCGCCTACGATAAAGGTCATCAAAAAAGGCGGCCATAAGGGATAGCTTTCATTATATGCAATGAACACACCGGTTACAACCGTAACGGTTGCAATAAGCGAACTTAAAGAAACGATGCGGGTAATAAGCACGCCGATTATAAACGCGGCCAGTCCTGCTATAATTGCGGGTGGACAGCAAACGGCAAAGATGCCAACACTTGTGGCTATACCCTTTCCGCCCTTGAAGCCGAAGAATACGGGGAAAGCGTGTCCCAGAATGCACATAACACCGCAAAGGTATGCACCGTACACGGGGTTTAACCACCATATTCCCGTAATGGTCGGGAAAAAGATATATTTCGCTGCGGCGCAGGCAACAAAGCCTTTTAGCGCATCGCACACAAAGGTCAATATGCCGGGCGCAACACCTATTGCACGCATAACATTGGTCATTCCGGCGTTGCCGCTACCCATTTCACGCACGTCCTTATGTGCGAATGCCTTTGAAAAAATAACGGCAAAGCTGATGCTTCCCATAGCGTAGCTGAAAAGCATAGCACCGAAAACAACTAAAACTACATAAAAGGTTTGCATAAAAACACTCCCGATAATCTTTATTTATCTCCACGTTCTCTTATAACAAAGCGCACGGGTGTACCTTCCAACCCGAAGGTTGAGCGTATTTGATTTTCTAAATAGCGCTGATATGAAAAATGGAACAAATCAGCACGGTTGCAGAAGCAAACAAATGTGGGCGGGCGTGTCGACGCCTGAGTCATATAATAAATCTTAAGGCGCTTGCCCTTATCTGTGGGGGGCTGAACACGTGCCGTAGCATCTGCTAATACATCGTTTAACATTCCGGTAGAAATGCGCATGGCATTCTGACTGTTAACGTATTTTATAAGTTCAAAAAGGCGATCTACGCGTTGACCGGTTTTTGCCGAGATAAATATAATCGGAGCGTAGGTCATAAAGGAAAAGTCGTTCATAAGCTTTTTACGGTAGCTGTCCATAGTGCTGCCGTCTTTTTCTACTATGTCCCACTTATTAACGGCTATAATACAAGCCTTTCCCTGCTCAATGGCGAGTCCTGCTACCTTTGAATCCTGCTCGGTAAAGCCGTCCACGCCGTCTATCATTATAACGCAGACATCGGCGCGTTCTATTGCCATTTTTGCGCGCAGCACGCTGTATTTTTCTATTTGGTCGTCAACGCGGCTTTTGCGGCGAAGACCTGCTGTGTCGATAAAATTAAATCTGCCGAATTTGTTTTCTACTACCGTGTCAATGGCGTCACGGGTAGTACCGGCAATATCCGAAACGATAGAGCGTTCCTCGCCAGAAACGTTGTTTACAAGCGACGATTTTCCCGCATTTGGTTTACCGATAACCGCAACGTTTATAAGGTCTTCATCGTCTTCCCCGTCGGTTTCAGGCGGCAGGAAACTAAACGCCGCATCAAGCAGGTCGCCCGTACCGTGGCCGTGCACAGCCGACACGGCAATCGGTTCACCCAGACCTAAATTATAAAACTCATAAAACTCGGGCGGGACAGAGCCTATACCGTCACACTTGTTTACGCAAAGTACAATAGGTTTGCCGCTTTTTCTGAGCATTGCGGCAACCTCATTGTCGGCGGCGGTAACGCCACACTCTAAATTTGTTACAAAAATTATTACGTTGGCGGTTTCGATAGCCAAGTTTGCTTGAGCGCGCATTTTTGAAAGAATTATATCGTCGCTTCGCGGCTCAATACCGCCGGTATCTATAAGCATAACCTTGCGTCCCTGCCATTCGGCGTCGCCGTAGATACGGTCACGCGTTACACCGGGGGTATCGTCTACTATGGCAAGGCGTTTACCTATTAATTTGTTAAAAAGTGTCGACTTGCCGACATTCGGACAGCCTACCACCGCTATAACCGGTTTTGCCATTTTCTTCTCCTTTTATAACTGTTATTTCGCAAGTGCTTCTACGAGCTCATATCCGCCCGAATGAATCACACGCACCTCGACGCCCAAAGCTTCTGCCAAATCGGAAACCGTGACGTCGTCTAAGAATTTATCATTTTCGTGGCGCAGCATAACATCGGGAATAAGCAATAGGTCGCCAAGCTCTTTCCCCTTAAGTTGGTTTATAATATCACCGCCGGTTATAAGTCCTGCAACGGTAATATTATGGCCGAAAAAGTCATTTTCCACCATATAAACCCTGCTGCTTAGATTATGCCATTTTTTTGTCGCCGTGTCAACAATATCACTTATAAGCGGATATGCAGAAACGCCCGTAACAACGCTGATATTGCGTTCTTCTCGGGGTTCTTCGATATCGTCGAGGGCCGACTGTGCATCGCTTTTTGTCAAAGCCCAGATGCCTACGCCGTTTTCAAGCTGTAAAAAGTCACCGTAGTAATCGGTGCCGGGCATCTCCCTTTCTGCCAGCAGAAAGAATTCATCGGCAGCAAAAACCCTGCCCGTGTCTCGGTATTTATCCATAATATCCAGCACGTCTGAAGACGTTTGCTTTGTAAACTTCTCAAGCGGCTCAAGTCCATCACGGTGACGAGAAAGTCCCACCGGAACAGCAGCAACACTCTGCACACACTCAAGTGCCGTTAAATCGTCGAGCGAACGCACAAGCTCCTGTCCGTCGTTATATCCCGGCACTAAAACAAGCTGACAATTCATTGAAATGCCCGCATCGTTAAAGCGTTTTATTATTTCCAGCACCTTACCCGCGCTCGGGTTTTTCATCATTTTAACGCGAAGTTCGGGGTTAGTGGTGTGCACCGAGATGTTTACGGGGCTTATGTGCATCTTTATAATACGTTCAACCTCGTGTTCGGTAATATTGGTAAGCGTTATATAGTTACCAAACAAGAAGGAAAGTCGCGAATCGTCATCCTTAAAGTAAAGGCTTTCGCGCATGCCTTTGGGCAGCTGGTCAATAAAGCAAAAAATGCACTTATTTTTGCAGGAACGCTGCTTATCCATAAGGTACGTATCAAAATTAAGGCCAAGCTCGGCGTCCTCCGCTTTTTTGACGGTTTTAACCTTTTCCTTGCCCTTGGCGTTTATGTATTTAATTTCTATTTTTGTATCGTTCTGATAAAAGCGGTAGTCCAGCACGTCTAAAATAGAAGCACCGTTGAGCGATACAAGCGTATCCCCCGACTTCATACCTGCGCGTGCCGCCGCAGAGCCTTTTTCAACCGATTTTACAATAACAGACATTCGTTTTCCCCATTTAAAAAAATAAGGGGAGAATTACTTCCCCCCTACTCAAGCTAAAAATTAGTCCTCAACCTGTACAACCTGACGGTCACCGTAATAGCCGCAAGCCTTGCAAAGTCTGTGCGGTTTCTTATACTCGCCGCAGCGTGAGCATTTTACGAGAGCCGGAGCTTCAAGTCTCCAAACGTTTGAACGTCTCTTGTCTCTTCTAGCTTTAGATGTCTTTCTCTTCGGTACTGCCATTTCTGAAACCCCCTTAATGTGGTGTAATTATCAATCTAATAACTGTGCTAATGCCTGAAGTCGGGGATCGTGAGAGTCGGTCTTGCAACCGCATACACCCTCGTTCAGGTCTTTTCCGCAACCGACACAAACGCCCTTACAGTCTTCCTTGCAGAGGTGCTTCATAGGTAATGAAAGCACGATTTCGTCGGTACAAAGTTCACCGGCGTCCAACTGCATATCCGGAATTTCTATAATTTCGTCATCTGTGCGGTCGGCAAGCTGCGACACCAGCACGCGTTTAACCCTTACCTTGTGTTCCTTTACGGCATCCTTACCGCAACGGTCACACGGTGCAGCATATTCAACCAGACACGTAAGGTCTGCTTCAACAATGCCGACGCGGTTAGTTACGCTGCCCCTTACGGGAACGGCCTTTTTTATCGGACAGGTGCCCGAAAAAACCATTTGGCTCATATCCAGCTCAAAACTTACGGGTAGGCTTGCACCCTCTGACACAAATACTGATTTTAA
>JAZUOJ010000026.1:0-9460 GCA_045604625.1 Acutalibacteraceae bacterium
CTCGGTTACCTCGCCGTTTACTTCAAACTCTGCACGTACATCAGTATAATCGGTAAGTACCGCGCTGTCAAGTTTATAATCAACTGCGATGCTGTCGGTGATGGTGATGCTCTTTGCAGTCTCACTCTCGCCTACTTCACCTGCGAAATTCTTGAGGTAGCAAACATTGTCGAGATAGAAGCTTGTATTGCTCTTGTTCTCCATTAAACGCAGTGTCAGAGCCGTATCATTACCGACAGCGGTGCCTACAAAGTCATCTGCCTGCTTTGTTCCGGTGGTAAAGGTGTTATCAAAGGGTATAATGATATATCCTTTAAACTGTTTTGGCAATGCGGCTGCCCAATTACCCTGTATTACCTTTGTAAGAACACCATCCTCGGTAAGAGCATAGCATACAGAACCTTCGGTTGTTTCGTTATAGCCAATACCGTTTCCGCTTATAACAAAACGGAAATACAGATTTCCTGCGGTATAGGTCGAGCCGTCAAAATAGAAGGCAACGGCGTTACGGCTATCGTTTTCGGTCAAATTAGATAACGCCCTGAAGGTGAAGTCAACACGTGTAATGCTGTCTTCAAGATTCGGTGAAATTTTAAGTTTTTTGTTCTCGACGCTTGCATAAGACAGATCAACCGCCTCAGAGCCGCCCGACACGTCGGTTCCTATAGAGAACTGACGGCTGGTACCGCCGCTGGCATTATTAACGGTCAAATCAAAGGTAGTAAAGTCATGTATAACAAGCGGATCTACAAATACTTCATCTGCGCCCTTGTCTTCGGCTATAGGGTCGCCGGTCTTTGCGCCAAGTGTAGCAGAAAACTGACTATCCTCATCCAAGAAGCATTTCTTTGTTGTGGAATAAAGTCTGAAGCGTACATCGTTGCCGTCTGCCGAGAAGGTTGCAACTGCAACTGCTGCCAGAGAATCAAAGGTTTCGTCAACGTACTGCGTGTCAACCAGCATTTGTAAAATATTGTTGCCGTTAACACCCTTATCTGTACGGGTAACTATATTTGGCGCATCAATGTGTCCACAGACAAGCATATCTACGTTTTCATAAGGCGCAAGAACCTGCTCCCAGATTTGTTCGCCGGTGCCCCAGCCTGTGTAGTTAGTCATAACGCCCTCACCGGTTGTAAAGCGAACGGCGCTATCGTTCATATAAGCGTGTGTAGTTACTATAACACGGCGTTCCGGATGTGCCTTTATTACCTGTGCGGCCCAGTCTATAGCGTATTGACGCGGTTCGTTATCGAGGCAGAGTAACAGATATTTTACACTGCCTACATCCAGATAATAGTATGAGTTAACAACGCTGTCTTTTGAATAGCTGCCGCCAAAATATGCGTATTTTGATATTTCATCGTAGGAATATGCGGTATTCATATTTGTGTAATCACGAATATCAACGCGCTGATTTGCTAAGTCGTGATTACCGGGAATAACGGTCCAGGGGATTCCTGCGGCAGTCAGACGGTCGGTCTGCTCTGTGGCTCTTGCCCACTCGCCGTAATATGACGCTGTTTCGTCATCGTCATTAAACTCGGTTATATCACCAAGGCCCATAACAGCCTCAATATTATATTTATCCTCGTTCTCGAGTATCCAGTCATATATATCGCTAAGGTTGTCGGGATAAAGACAATTTACGGTCTGGATATCGGGAACAAATACTATAGAATATTCGCCTGCGGCGTCGTCAGCACCTGCGTCATATGCAGAATATGCCTCGTCGTCCTCAGAAATAAGATAATCGTATTTAACTATATCGCTGTTTCCTGCATAGGTGTCCTTAAGGTCATTTGCCAGTGCATAACCTGCAATAAGTCCGTCGGTATTTACGGGTGTGCCGGTAGCGTTGAAATAAAGCTCACTTGCGGTGCGAGCATCACTCCAGAGTTTGAGCTCTGCTATTTCACCGTCAAAATAATTGGCAGCACCGGTTACTCTGCGGTCAAGCGTATGACCTATTAAAAGTCTTGCACCGAGGTTTACCTGCGGAACGTTTTCTGCTGTTCCAACCAAAGCGCTGTTCACATAACAGCTTACCGTACCGTTCTCCTTCACCAGTGCAACATGCGTCCATTCGCCACTGTTAACGGTAGCGCCATCAAACACAAGATTCTGGAAATTGCCGGCTCCGTCAGCAAGATTATAAACTATGTTACCTGACGAGTTGGTACCAACATAAAGCTGTGTAACGTTCTTTGTTGCGGTAGTTTCGCTGTATTTTTTCGAAAGAATAGCGCCGCCTACAGCCGAGTCGGTCTTTACCCAAAATTCGATCGTTCCTATATCGGAATTTATTATATTGCCAAGCTGCATTTGGGCGTTGCTGTCAGCCGAGAATGCTACGCCAGCCTCTGGAGCGAGGGGCTCAACATATTGCGAGAAATTATCAAAATAAATTGATTTTCCCTGGTCAACGGTTGCATCCGCTGCGGTGCCGTAACCCTTTACCTCAAACTCTGCAACCAGGTTGGTTTGTTCGTATATTTCATCCGAAAAGGTTGATTGATTATCAACGTTTCTGATGTTTTCGGCAGGAATTATTACTTTACCCTTAAAGCCTTCGGGAACCGATACTTCAATGCCGTATCTGCTATTACGTGTTCCTACCGCAACGGTCGTAAGAACGCCGCTGTCGGAAAGCATATAAATGTTACCGTTATAGAACGAGAATGCTGTTGTTCCCGCTTCACCGTCTTCGTAAAGACGCAGGGCAAAACGCAGGTTATGACCCTTTATTTCGCTCATATCCATATCAAAGGCAAAGGCTTTGGTTTGTTTGTACCATTGGCCTATAGTCTTGATTTGGAAGGCGGTATATGCGCCGTTTTCGGTAACGGTATCTGCCTTAATAGCAAATCTGCCGTCGTTGGTTACCGAATGGGTAACGGTCATTTTTGTCGACCACTGTCCAAGGTCGGTTGAGGTATCAAACGAACTGAAATCTTCCTTTTTAACTGCTGTTTTATAAGCACTTAAGGGTGAATTTTTATGCCAATAAACACTATCATAGTGTATAATGGTGCCGGCAGCTAATGCTCCCTCGCGCAATTCAAAGCGAAGACAGCCGTTATGACGCCATGTTGCAGTGTTATTAAGCATTTCGTTTATATCAAAGTTTATCCAATTCTCGCCCACCGTACCACTGAACATCTCGACGGGGAAATAATATGTTCCTGCTGACGAGGTCATTATTTTAAAGCTGACATTGTTAATGTTTGTGGTGTTTGTGGTATAAAGCGTTTGCATAACCGGGTTTGGTGCCTCATCGGTTGCATCGGGCATAAAATAATATGCCTGGTTAGGCTGAGCATAGTTTGAATAAAAGCCCGACGTGCCGTAGGAATGTCCGAGAACGGCACGCGCGTAAATATAATCTCTTCCGGTTATGCCCACTACGCCCGAAGCGTCAATATGTACCGATACCATTGTAGAATCTGCCGACGGATATCCGCCCGTATATGCATCCATCCAAAAATGAACGTTGGCAAATTTGCCACTTGCCACGGTATCATATGTCACGGTTAAACGGTCGTCTCCAATGGAGGGGGTTACTACTGTGCCGCTGTCGGTAGTTACATAAGCCGCATAGCCGCCGTTTCCGTTGTTTCCAATGGCGGTGTCATCGAGTCCGTCAAAGGTCTGTACGGTTTTGTCAATTACCGTAGCAGGTAACTGAAGTGCCTCTAGCCCAAGCGAACCGATAGTTTCTGCGGATACTGAGGGAATAAGCGTTCCCGCCGGTACTGCCGTTAAAACCATCAGTGCGCAAAGGAAAACTGATAAAATTCTTTTTTTCATAAAATCTTCCTCCTAAAAAAGCATATACTATACTATGCTATGCTAATTTAATTTTATCTATATATGGCTTAAAAATAAATACATTTTTTCGCAGTTTTGCATATATTTTTTCTCTTTTCTTAATGATTTTTGTGCAAAAAAAGAAAAAGCACCCTCTTTTCGAGGGTGCTTAAAAAATTTTTATTATTCTTCGTCGGGTACAAGGTGGAGAAGAAGAACAACGCCTTCGGGGCAAAGCTGCGGTGCAGAAAGACGGAGTCCATACTGCCATCTGCCGGGGATGTATTCTGCCTCGGCGATGAAGTCGTGGGGTTTGAACTCGAAGTGTACGTGACCTGACATCATAGCAACAATCGGAACGTTGGGGTCCTTAAGAATTTCAATCATTTCCTTTGTTGCATCGTTGGCAAGACAGCTTAATACGTTGCCTGTGAGGTCTGCCATTTCGTCCGGAACGCCCATCATAAGCAGACGATTCTGCTTCGGACGTTCGTCATGCATTATCTCTTCGCCGATTACGGGGCAATATACCGGAACGTGCATACAAAGTATCATCGGTTTGCCGATTTCTACTACCTTTTTAAACTGCTTTACGGTTTCGGGGAAAACGCGGTCGGCCTGGTTGTCGATAGCAACCAGCAAAACGTCACCAAGGTCTGCTACCTGAACGTAAGGATTGCTGTCCTTAATAACCGGGAATCTCGGTACGTTATCCAGCCAGTTAAAGATGCTGTTATAGGTCTTGGGATAGTTCCAGTCGTGGTTGCCGAGAGCATATACGTATTCTTTACATTCTTTGTTAAAGAATTCGTCCATAAGCTCAAGGTTAGCGTGTGACGGGAAGTCGATAATATCGCCACAACCCATAACTGCGTCGGGCTGTGTCTGCTTTATGTATTCACGGATTTCCGCAAAGCAACGCTCAGCGTTCGGGAACATATAGGAACGCTCTTTTTGGAGCTGATGGCTATACTCATCCTCGCGCTCGTCAATGCGGGTAAGATGAACGTCGGCGATGCCGACAATGTTCTTTGGCTCTTTTAATCCTTTAACTTTTAATTCTTTTTCAATAACGTGTAGCATTTGTACCCTCTCCTTTTGCAAAATCTATAAATTTTGCCTCAATGCAAGGTTAGTATATACTATATTTTATATTATGTCAATAAATAACAGGCAATTTTTAGGCGAAAATTTGCGAAAATAGCACAAAAAATACCGCCTTTTTAAAAAGGGCGGTATTTTTTAAATTATTTTTCAATTTCGGCATTGTCGTAGACAAATTTAAGCACGTTATCGTAAAGCAGCGAATACTCTATCTGCTTGTCGTCAATCTCTTCCTTAAGCTTGTCCACTTCCATTTCGTTTTCTTCAGCAAGTGACTTATATTCGGCTTCGATAGCCTCACTATCAACCGTAAGTCCCTCTTCTCTTGCTATGTAATAAATAGCCATATATGCCGACATATTCTTTGAGTACATATCGGAAAGCTGCTGTTTAAAGGCCTCTTCATCCATACTGTAGGCAGCAAGGAAATCTTCGAAGGTATAGCCTACCTGCTCTGCATAACTCTTGTAATATTCAAGGTCCATTTCGATATAGTAATCAAGCTCGGTCTGGGGAACCTCTAAAACCTTGGCATCGGTTGTTATTTTGTTATAAAGAAATGCTTGAACTGCGGTCACAAAGGCATATTGGTTATACGCTTCTGTGTTGTCGTAACCCATTTTCTTGGCAATCTCATCGGTGATTTCGGGGTATTTTTCACGTGTTATGGACTCAACGTTTACGGTGAACTGAACCTTTTCTCCGCTTAAATCGGTGTTGTTGGGGTACGGATCGGGGAACGTAAGGTCAAGCACAACCGTTTCGCCTACAGCCGCACCGATAAGTCCCTCTTCAAAGCCATCAATATAGGTGCCGGAGCCGATAACAAGGTCTGTTCCCTCGTCACCGGTGGAACCGCCGCTGAAAGCAACGCCGTTATGTGTGCCGACGTAGGTTATATGCACGGTATCACCGTTTTCAACGTTTCCCGATGCAACTTCAACCTTCTCAACAAAGCCTGCGCTGTAAAGGTCGTTCGCCATCTGGTCGGACAAAAGTTTTACAAACTCTTCATCATCTGCCGAAACCTTTATGCCCTTATATTCGGGCATTTCTACGTATTTTGAAAGGTCCTTATAATCGAACATAAGCGTACTTCCGTCGCCCTTATCACTGCCGCAGCCGGCAAATACGGTTACGGTCATTAAAACCGCCAAAACAAGTGCTAAAAACTTCTTCATAAATTTTACTCCTTTTGTTAAGCGTATATGCTTTAACTTAACTATTTTATAGTATTAAAAGGTTTTTGTCAATGGTATGTATGTTCATAAAACAAGGCGCTCAACCTTAAGTTTCGCTCGCTACAGTTCTTGTCCAAAACAAAAAATAAAAAACAACCCATAGTTACGATGGGTTGTTTTTTGTGGTGCCGGTGGTGGGACTCGAACCCACACGATGTCGCCATCAACGGATTTTGAGTCCGTCACGTCTGCCAATTCCATCACACCGGCGTTAGAATTACCAAGACATTATACAACACAAAACACAAATAATCAAGTGTTTTTATTCGTTTTTCTTAAAGCCCTCGCCTAAAATTTCGCCGGCATCGGATATTATTACGAATGCGCCTTCGTCACTGCGTTTTATGGCGTTTTGCAGTGCCGTAACCTCGGGCGGGCGGACGGCGCAAAGCAGCACCGATTTTTCCTCGCCCGTGTAGCCGCCGACGGCGGGAACACGCGTCACTCCCCTGCCCAACGTTTCAAATACGGCATTTGAAATTTCATCGGGCTTTGTAGTAACGATATGCATAAACTTACCCTTATCCGAGCCGTAAAGCAGGCTATCTATAACCCGGGACGATGCATAAAGCGAAACTACGGAATACAGCGCGCTTTGGAAATTTTTATATGCCAGCGCCGAAGCGGTGACAACAATCAAATCCATTATAAGTATAATTCTACCCATTGAGACAAAGCGGAATTTGTTGTTTATAAGCTTGGCGGCAATATCGACGCCGCCGGTTGTTGCGCCGCGAAGCAACACAAGGCTAAGCCCTGCACCCATCATTATACCGCCGAAGATGGACGCTAAAATACCGTCGGTATAATACGGTTTAAGAAATAGCGGCATTGTATCGAGCATAAAGGACATAATTGCCGTTGCTACGGCGGTGTTGATAATAAATCTGCCGCCGAAGTAGATAAACCCGAGAACTATAAGCGGGACGTTCATTACAAAGGTCATAATTCCGGTTGGCAGAGAGAAAAAGTGGTGCAGAAGCAGGGCTATACCCGTAAGACCACCCGGAGAAAGTTGGTTTGGATCGGTAAAGACAATGACAGCCGCAGAATAAATTCCGCAGCCGACAGTGTAAAAAAGGATATCTATAATGGTCTGTCTTACTTTTTTCATAAAAACACCTCTTTATTATAGATTAACCGAAAAATCACTCCATATAACCGAAAAAAGTTCGTCAATTCGCGCTTTCTGACCGCTAAGATACAGGTAACCGAAAAGAGCCTCTAACCCCGTTGCGGTGTGGTATTCGCCGTTTGTCGAGTTTTTGGGCGTGGTGCTTGTATGGGCGTTTCGGCCGCGTTTGAAAACGGCCTGCTCTTCCTCGCTTAACAATGGCTCGATAAGGCGAAAGCTTTTTGCCTGAGACGTGGCATTTACGAGCTTTACCGACAGAGAATGAAGCTCGCCCGACGGGCGGTCGTTTTCGCACAATCTTTCACGGACCAAAAGTCCGTAAACGCCATCACCTATAAAGGCAAGCGTTGTAGCACTTAAACGTTTTGGATTATCCATAAAAAGCACCTAACTTACATAGTCGAATTCTATATCGTAAACCCTTACGGTGTCACCGTCGTGAACGCCTGCCTCGCAAAGGGCATCGATGATGCCGCTTTCCTTAAGCACGCGCTGGAAATACTGAAGCGACTCGTAATCCTCAGGGTCGACAGTTTCGAGAATTTTAAGCAGCCATTCGGCATTTTCGATAACAAATGCACCGCCGTCGCGGCGAAGTGAAAAGTTTCTGCCGTTTCCGGTAAACTCGGGCACCGGCGCTGCCTCTGCCTCGTACCTTAAGATGGGCGGAAGTTTAGAAAGCTCTGCCGCTACGTGTTTTATAAGTGCATCCGTTCCCTCGGCTATCGCCGCCATTACGGGGAAAAACGCATAGCCCTTATCCGTGAACCATTTGCCAATGCGCTCAACCTCTTCGTCCTCGGTAAGGTCACACTTGTTTGCAACAACTATCTGCTTGCGCGAGGCGAGTTCGGGGCTAAACACCTCAAGCTCGTGATTTATTTTCAAAAAGTCGTCTATCGGGTCGCGTCCCTCGCTACCCGAAATATCAATAACGTGTATAAGAAGTCGGCAACGGTCAACGTGACGTAAAAACTCGTGTCCGAGGCCTGCGCCCTCACCCGCACCCTCAATAAGGCCGGGAATATCCGCCATAACAAAGGATGCACCGTCATCAATGCGAACGACGCCGAGCACCGGTGTCAGTGTGGTAAAATGGTAGTTTGCTATTTTAGGCTTTGCCTCGCTTACGACCGAAACGAGGGTCGATTTTCCGACGTTCGGGAAGCCTATAAGTCCGACGTCCGCCAGAAGTTTAAGTTCAAGCGTTACGTCAAGACGTTCACCCGGTGTACCGCTTTTTGCAAATCGGGGAACCTGACGTGTGGACGTGGCAAAATGCTGGTTGCCCCACCCGCCTCTGCCGCCTTTGGCTATAACGACGGGCTCGTCATCCGATATATCGGCTATTATTCTGCCGGTTTCGGCATCCTTAACAAGGGTGCCGCGCGGAACGTAAACCGTAAGGTCGGGGGCGCTTTTACCCGTGCAGCGTGCCGCCGCGCCGTTTTTACCGCTTTCGGCGCAATATTTGCGCTTATAGCGAAAATCAGCCAGCGTTGACAGGTTATCGTCAACAGCAAAAAGTATATTGCCGCCCCTGCCGCCGTCACCGCCGTCGGGACCGCCGGCAGCCACATATTTTTCACGGTGGAACGAAACGGCACCGTTGCCGCCGTCACCCGCTTTAAGATGAATGGTTGCTACGTCTACAAACATAATTTTTTACGGCAAAATACCGCTTTCTCCTTTTACTAAATTAAAAGCCCGGCTGAGATAACTCATCCGGGCCATATCTGATTATTCAGCTGCGTAAATACTAACCTGCTTGCGGTCACGACCTACACGCTCAAACTTTACCTTTCCGTCGTTAAGTGCGAAAAGAGTATCATCAGAACCCTTGCCGACATTGTTACCGGCATGGATGTGGGTTCCTCTCTGACGAACGAGGATGTTACCTGCGAGAACATACTGACCGTCTGCGCGCTTTACGCCGAGACGCTTGGACTCACTGTCACGACCGTTCTTGGTAGAACCCATACCTTTTTTATGAGCAAATAACTGTATGTTAATCTTTAACATCCGTTTTACACCTCCAAGTTTAATTCAATTTTACTGTACTGTTCAGCCAACTGCTGTATATGAAGGCTAAAACTTCTTAAAACCGTCTGTGCTTCGTCCGAATCCTTTAATAATGATAATGACATATAGCCGTCTTCTACCACTATAT
>JAZUOJ010000027.1:0-9303 GCA_045604625.1 Acutalibacteraceae bacterium
GGCTTATAACGGCCCGTCCCTCATCATCGGCTACTCGCCCTGCGAAATGCACAGCATTAAGGGCGGTATGGTTAACTGCCAGAAGGAAATGAAGAAGGCTGTTGACTGCGGCTACTGGAATATGTTCCGCTTCAACCCGGCTCTCAAGGCTGAAGGCAAGAACCCGCTTACCATAGACAGCAAGCCTGCAACCGCAGACTATAAGGAGTTCATCATGAACGAGGCACGTTACTCCTCGCTCACTCGCTCGTTCCCCGAGCGTGCAGAGGCTCTCTTCGACAAGGCAGCCGAGGCTTCCAAGGAAGCACGCGCTCACCTCGAGAAGCTTGCTGAGCTTTACGGAAAGTAAAATAAAAAAAGTTCACCCCGTCGAAAGACGGGGTGATTTTTTTATTCAATATCGAGCTCTATCGGTTGGTCGATTTCATCAGATACGTATTTTCCGTTCTTCTTGCGCTGCTTTACACATTCGGTAAGCAGATACTCTATCTGTCCGTTTACCGAACGAAAGTCGTCCTCTGCCCAGGCGGCTATAGCGTTATACAGCTTTGGAGAGAGTCGCAAAGGAATCTGTTTTTTAGCGTTATCGTTCATTAGTACAAGCTTCCCGAATTTACTACAGGCTGTGCGTCGTGGTTACCGCAAAGCACAACCAAAAGATTAGATACCATAGCTGCCTTGCGTTCCTCGTCAAGCTCGACCATACCGCCTTCGTTTAAACGCTCAAGTGCCATTTCTACCATACCGACAGCGCCGTCAACAATCATCTTTCTGGCGTCGATTATTGCAGACGCCTGCTGACGCTGAAGCATAACGGCGGCAATTTCGGTGGCGTATGCAAGATAGGTGATGCGTGCCTCAACTATTTCAATTCCGGCCTCTTCCACACGCGACTGAATTTCCTCACGTATGCGGGCGGCAACAACCTCGCTCGAGCCGCGCAGGCTGCCCTCGTCGGCAATTCCGTCACCGGTTGTGTCTACGCCGGGTGCAACGTCGTACGGGTAAAGACGAACAATATTGCGAAGGGCGCTGTCACATTGAAGCGATAAAAATTCTTTGTAGTTATCAACGTTAAATACTGCCTTTGCGGTATCAACAATGCGCCAGGTTACGGCAATACCGATTTCTATGGGGTTACCAAGACAGTCGTTAATTTTTTGGCGGTTGTTATTAAGCGTCATAATCTTAAGCGAAAGCTTTTTATCCACAACGGTTACGGTTGTTCCCGCAGCCGCAGTAAGTGCACTTTCAAGGGTGTTTTGTGCCGCAACGTCACCGCTTTGGTTTAGCTTGGTTTTTGCGGCCGGGTTTACGGCAACACAGAACGGATTTACAAAATAAAAACCGTTGCCCTTAAGCGTTCCTATATATTTGCCGAAAAGGGTGAGCACCAAAGCCTCCTGCGGCTTTAACACCTTAAGCCCAAGATAGGGAATCCAACCCACACATAAAATAAGAATACCGATTACCAGCATAGCAGCGAACAAAACGTCATTCTTGCCCTCGAAAAATGCGGAACCGATTATTAGCGCAATACTAAGCAGCAGTATAATCGAAGTAATAATCAGCGCGAGCATACCGTTTCGTTTGTTTTCCAAAATTATTTCTTTCATTAAAATACCTCCTCGGTTATTTGATATCAAAATGATATCACAAAAATATCCATATGTCAATACATTTAATAAAAAAAGACCGAGATTAAATCTCGGTCTTTTTATCAGTCTTCGTCCTTGCCGCAGCAACGCTTATATTTCTTTCCGCTTCCGCAGGGGCAAAGCGCGTTCTTGCTGACAACGCCCGTACCTCTGACGGTGCGACTTTTCTGCTCTGTGGGAGCCTCCTCGGCAACCTTTTCACGCTTTACCTCCTCGTTTTGTTTTACGCGTACCGTTAGAACAAGCTTCGAGGTCTGTTCGCGTATGTTTTCGCTCATAGCGTTGAACATATCATAGCTTTCGTTGCGGTATTCAACAACGGGGTTGTGCTGGCCGTATGCGCGAAGTCCTATGCCGCTTTTAAGCTCTTCCATATTGTCGATGTGCTCCATCCAGTTGCGGTCAACCGAACGCAGCAACATAGCCTTTTCAATGTCGTAAACCAGATTTATGCCGTACTCTTCTTCGCGCCTTTTATATACGGCGCGGGCACGCTCCTTGAGCATACCCGAAACATCCTCAGGATCAAGCTCGCCGAGCTCGGCAGGGGAGTAGTGGAAATCGTTTCCGTCGCAAAGCCAGCCGAGGAAATATTCCCTAAGACCTGCAAGGTTCCATTCATCGTGCAGCTCACCCGATAAGAAGAGTGCAACTGTGCTGTCGATGGTGTCGTCAATCATCTTCATGACGGTGTCGTGAACGTTGTCGTTATCAAGCACCATATTGCGCTGCTTGTAAATAAGCTCACGCTGTTTGTTCATAACGTCGTCGTATTCAAGCACGCTCTTGCGTATGCCGGAGTTGCGTTCTTCAACGCGCAGCTGCGCCGTTTCAAGCGTGTTAGATACCATACGGCTGTCTATTGGCACGTTTTCCTCAAGGCCTACTGCGTTCATAAATCTCATAACCTGGTCGCTGGCGAAGCGGTGGAGCAGGTCATCCTCGAGCGATAAGAAAAACTGTGTCTGTCCGGGGTCTCCCTGACGTCCCGCACGTCCGCGAAGTTGGTTATCAATACGGCGAGATTCGTGGCGTTCGGTTCCGATTATGCAAAGTCCGCCTGCCTTTTTAACAGCCTCTGCCTCGGGTGCTATTTTTTCGCGGAACTCTCTGTAAAGCTTGTTATAAAGCTCGCGCGCCTTTAAAATTTCTTCGTTATTTGTGTCGGCGAAGCCTGTTGCCTCGGCAATAAGTTCGTCGGTGTATTCAAGCTTTTTAAGCTCGCTCTTTGCCAGATATTCGGCGTTACCGCCAAGCATAATATCGGTACCGCGTCCCGCCATATTCGTGGCTATCGTAACGGCGCCAAGTCTTCCCGCCTGGGCAACTATTTCGGCTTCGTGCTCGTGGTTTTTGGCGTTAAGCACGTTGTGCTTTATTCCGCGGCGCTTTAATCTTGCAGAAAGCGCTTCGGATTTTTCTATTGTAATGGTGCCGACAAGCACGGGCTGTCCCTTTTGGTTGCATTCTATTATCTTGTCTATGACAGCCTCAAACTTGGCGTTTTCGCTGCGGTAGATAAGGTCGTTTTTGTCAATTCTTATAACCTCTTTGTTAGATGGAATGACAAGAACGTCAAGGTTGTATGTGCGTCCAAACTCGGCGGCTTCGGTCTCGGCTGTACCGGTCATACCGCAAAGCTTGGTATAAAGGCGGAAAAAGTTCTGGAAGGTGATAGAGGCAAGGGTTTTAGACTCGTTTTCGATTTTTACACCCTCTTTAGCCTCAATTGCTTGATGAAGGCCTTCGTTGTATCGGCGACCGAACATAAGTCTGCCCGTGAACTCGTCAACAATTATAATTTGACCGTCTTTTACAACGTAGTCAACGTCGCGCTGCATAATACCGTGTGCGCGAATGGCCTGGTTTATGTGGTGTGCGAGAGTAATATTTTCATTGTCGCTAAGGTTTTCAACCCCAAAATATTCTTCTGCTTTTTTTATTCCCGACTGTGTCAGCGAGCAGGTGCGCGCTTTTTCGTCAACAATATAATCGCCGTCGCGCTCGTGTTCTTCGTTAATTTCCTTGTCGTTGGCGTCGACAATTCGTATCTGCTTAAGGCCCTTTGCAAAGCGGTTAGCCTTGGCATAAAGCTCGGTCGAACGGTCGCCCTGTCCGGAAATTATAAGCGGTGTGCGCGCCTCGTCTATTAGAATCGAGTCAACCTCGTCCACGATGGCAAAGTTGTGTCCTCGCTGAACGCGTTGTTCTTTATAAAGTACCATATTATCGCGAAGATAATCAAAGCCAAGTTCGTTATTGGTGCAGTAGGTTATATCGGCGGCATAGGCGGCGCGTTTTTCCTCGCCCGACATGCCGTGTACGATAAGGCCTACCGAAAGACCGAGAAAACGGTAGATTTTACCCATCCATTCCGAGTCACGCTTGGCAAGGTAGTCATTGACCGTTACAATATGAACGCCCTTGCCCGAAAGAGCATTAAGATACGCAGGCAGGGTGGCAACCAAGGTTTTACCTTCACCTGTGTGCATCTCACTTATTCTGCCCTGGTGCAGCGCAATACCGCCCAAAATCTGAACGGGGAAGTGGCGCATAGCAACAACGCGGTCTGCCGCTTCACGGCAGGCTGCAAATGCTTCGGGAAGTATGTCGTCGAGCGTTTCACCGTTTTCAAGACGCGCTTTAAATTCGTCCGTCTTTGCGCGAAGCGCGCTGTCCGAAAGGGTTTTATATTCATCTTCAAGATCGAGAACAGCCTGCTGCAGCGGGCGCATTCTCTTTAATTCTTTTTCGCTATAGTCTCCGAAAATCGCTTTAAAAAGCTTCATAAACAGATTACCTCACAAGGGTTATTAACGGCAGATGCCGTCATTTCTACTATTATACCAAACATTGGCGTGAAAATAAAGAACATTTTATGAACTTGTAAACAACACCGATATATGGTATAATAAATTGATTAAAAAAGAAAGGCGGGTGTCGGTATTGGAAACACTAAAAAAGCTTTTTCGCATATTTATAAGCCGAAACTTTTTAATGTACGTCGCCATCGGCACCTTTAACACACTTAATACGGCTATACTCTCGCAGATTTTGGCGCTGATAATAAACGAAAACGTTTCCAGTTATCTTGCATATTTGATTTCTTTATCTATCGGATATCTGCTTAATGCCAAGGTGAATTTCCACCGAAACCTTCTGTGGCGGGAGTATTTTAAATTCTTATCCGTATACATACCGCATTTTATAATTTTTGCCGTTATTTCGACTATCGCAATCAGCGTATTAAATCTACCGCCGTTCTGGGCAACCGTTTTGGCATCGGTCATGGGTTCACCCATAACGTATGTTATAATGCGCTTTTTCGCATTCGGCAACCGGAAAAAGTAGGGGTGTTTTAGTGTCTAAGGATTTATTCGCCCGCCTTGAGGTGCTTTGCTCAATGGTGGTGTTCGGCACGGTGGGCATATTTGTAAAATACATACCGCTGCCGTCATCGGTTATTGCGGCGGCGCGCGGAATAATAGGCGTCATTTTTTTGTTTGCCGTGGTGTTTATAAAACGGGAAAAGTTAAAGCTCCGGGAGATAAAGGAAAATTTGCTTTTACTCACGCTTTCCGGTGCAGCAATCGGTTTTAACTGGATACTGCTTTTTGAAAGCTATAAATATACTACGGTTGCAGCCGCGACGTTATGCTACTACCTTGCACCCGTTTTTGTGGTTTTTGCTTCGCCCCTGGTTTTAAGGGAAAGGCTGACCGCAAAAAGTATAATATCGGCATTGTGTGCACTCTTTGGAATGGTTTTTGTGTCCGGCGTTTTGGACGGCGGCATAACCGGCGGCAGGGGAATACTGCTGGCTTCCGGTGCTGCGCTGCTCTACGCCACCGTTATACTGCTTAACAAAAAAATACGCGGCCTTTCACCGCTTGGCAGAACGCTTTTGCAGCTTTGTGCCGCTTCGGTAGTAATTTCGCCCTATGCCGCCGCCACGTCTGACATAGGCAGTTTTTCGCTAAACGGTACCGAGATTTTGCTTCTTATAACGGTAGGCGTGCTGCATACCGGACTGGCATATTTCTTGTATTTTGGCGGCATAAAAGCGCTTCCTGCGCAGACTGCGGCAATACTAAGTTACATAGATCCGGTAGTGGCAGTTTTGCTGTCGGTATTCCTGCTGGGCGAGGGTATGACGCTGTTTGTTGCGCTTGGTGCCGTGCTTATTTTGGGCGGTTCGCTTTTAAATGAATTATCCTTCGGCAAAAAGCACTAATTATGACAAAATTGAAATAAAATTGTAACCCATTTGAAATCGCATTTTTTCTGTTTCGGGTATATACTCTTAATAGACGATTTTGAAAGGGTGTGCAGGGCGTGATAAAGCAGATAATTGAGCTTGTTTTGGCATTGGCTTTGGCCGTTTTGCCGCTATCTCCCACCGCACCCGAAATGGCTTTAGAAGCCGAAACTGCGGTAACAACCGCTGCAGTACGTTCACAGCAGGACGACGGCGTAATGCTTGCACGTTTTGAAAATATGCTTGAAAAAAATTACTGCTTCGGTGATGATTTTTCTGACAGCTGTGCGCTCATTTCCTCGGCTGCGATAGTGCTTAAAAACCAAATAGAAGACGGATATATTCCATCTGCTTCGGTTGATGCGTTTTTATACAATATGTACGGTTGTGACACGGCTGATTTTGCCAGCGAGAATGGTTTTTATTCCGTAACCCCTTGTGGCTTTGACGTTTACGAATATACAGTAAACGAATACACGTATAACGGTGACGGAACAATAACCACCCTGTGTGATGTTATTGTAAATCCCGACGCGGATGCACAGCATATGTCGGCTACCGCAACCTTCTTCGCCGACGGCAGCAGCGCTTTCGGTTATAACTTAATTTTGTGTGAACTTTATTAAAAGTCGGGTTTTCCCGACTTTTATTTTTTATAAAAAGAAAAGTGACCTGCCGAACGGCAGGTCACTTCCCTTTATTTGAGGGGTTTGAGGAGGGGCCTTTAATTAAAAAGGCCTAATCGGAAAGAGGAGTGCGGCTCTCCTTTGCCTTTCCGCATTATTATAATACAATCTAAAAATGAGTATTTTATGAACATACTTTAAATATCAAATTAAATTTTTTATAACGATTATTGAATCGATTTTATTTGTTTGCGGAAACGTTTTAAATATTTCCACCCACAACATAAATTACAACTGAATATTAAACCGCAATTTTGCCAAACATAATTGCGGGGTGTTAATTATGAAATATCAAAAGCAAAATAAAACAGCAAAATTTTTCGCAGGCAAAGGTTTTTACTTGGTTCTTGCGCTCTGCATTATGGCGGTAGGCGCGGCTGCGTGGTCGGCCTTTTCGACAATATCAACTATAGAGGAAAATTTTACCTCGCTTAATAGTGATTTTTCGTCACAGGAGGACTTGGGTACACTGTCCAGCGTTACAGAGCAGGTGGCAAAGCCGGTAAGTGACGTTGAGGATACCAGACCCGATTCGTCTTCCGCACCGTCCTCCAGCGAAGATAAAGCAGAAAGTGAACCCAAGAGCGATAGCAGCACAGAGCAAAAACAAAAGGTGTATTTTACAATGCCGCTTAAGGGAAACGTGGGAAAAACCTTTAGTGACAGCGCGCTGCAATATAGCGAGACCTACGGTGATATGAGGCTGCATTTGGGTGTGGATATTCTCGCTTCCAAAGGCGAAACTGTTGTGTCTGCTGCTGCGGGTACCGTCACAAAAATTGCCGACGACGGCACGTGGGGCAGAATGGTGGTAATCGACCACGGCAAGGGCATAGTGGTTTATTACTGCGGACTTGAAAACCTGACCGTCAGCGAGGGAGAAAAGGTATCTGCCGGCACCAAGATGGGTGTTGTGGGAACGGTTCCCTGTGAGTGCGAGGATGAGTCACACATTCATATAACGGTGACCAAGGATGGAGAATATATATCGCCGCTTGATTTGCTGGCAGAATAAAAAACAGACGACGCATTTTTTGCGCCGTCTGTTTTTATCTTATTTTATTCGGCATCCTTTTTTAAAAGGTCACGAATTTCAGCAAGCAGTTGTGCCTCGGTAGGCGCTGCGGGTGCCTCCTCAACAGCTTCTTCCTGCTTCTTTATAAGCTTTTCCTTTACCTTTCCAATGGTGTAAACCATTAGGAAAATTGAAAATGCAATTATAAAGAAATCGACAACGTTTTGAATGAAATTACCATAGGTCAGTGCGGCGGCTTCGGGGTCATCACTTATCTTGAGAGCAAGAGTGGTAAAATCTATTCCACCGGTCAAAAAACCTACAATAGGCATAATGATATCGGCAACAAGCGAATTAACAATTTTGCTGAACGCAGTACCGATAACAACGCCGATAGCAAGGTCGAAAGCGTTGCCCTTGAATGCAAATTCTTTAAATTTTTTCCACATAGTTTATTTCTCCTTTTTCTTTTTTTGTTTTATATTCGGGTCGGGAATGACCTTTTCGGGCGGAACCTCAAGCAGTTCGGGATTTTTAATGTATGTACTGAACTTGCGGAAAGCGTGAGCAAAATAGCTTCCCGAACAGATTCGCTCATCCATTACAACACCAAGCGGCATACATTTTTCAAAAACTATCTCCTTGCCTTTGCGCTTTGGTACTTCGCGAGAGTTACCCATCGTAAAGAAAACGCTGGAAGTGCCAAACTCGTAAAGGTGATGATATATATGGTTGGTTCTGATGGATGCAAGGTTAGAAATAACAAGGCTGTTGTGGAAAGGCGACATATCAATAATAGCCTTTGGCAGAATACTGTGTCGGTCCATCCATTTTAAAATGGGAACGCCAATAGACAAAAGTCCCGGAAGACTTAAAAGGAACTTAATAATCTTTTCGGTTCCGTTGTTTTCAGGTGCGTGACGGTTATCCTCAACGTATTTGTTTATCTTATCGTTGACCTGGAACACCGTGTCGGTCATCTCAAAAAACATCTTAGACATAGTGCCGTTATCAAGCTGGCCTGATTTAAGCACTACCATAGCAACCGCAAATTCGTTTCTGGCGTAGGGCTTTTTGTTAACGATAAAGCGGTTAAGCAGAGGAAATTCTGCGGCTGTGCGAAGATATGCGGCGATTATTAGTGCCATATGGCTTATGGTAATTCCGTCCTTGCGCTTATCACTAAGATATTTTTGCATCGGCTCAAGCGGTAGGTCGAGCGTTATCATATTCATAGAATCGTAACGCTTATCCATAATATGTGCCGCAACGGTGTACATAGGGTCGGTGTCTCTCAGTCTGGTTCCATCGGCTCTGTTCATAAACTTCTCCTCATACAAAATTTACTGCATCAGCAGTCCCCAAAATATATACTACAATATATAATGCTGTAGTTCAAGAAAAAATTATATTTTCATTGTCAGCGAAATTCGTTTTCTTTCGATGTCAACCGACAAAACGCGCACCTTTACGGTCTGTCCGACCTTAACGGCCTCAAGCGGGTGTTTTATAAAACGGTCGCATATCTGTGAAATGTGAACAAGTCCGTCCTCGTGTACGCCAATGTCTACAAAGCAACCGAAATCTATTATGTTTCGAACCGTGCCTACGAATTCCATACCCTCTTTAAGGTCTTTAAGCTCCATTATGTTGCCGTCACGAAGCAGGGGTGCCGGCAGCTCGTCA